>JBBTUV010000004.1:0-183146 GCA_038063535.1 Patescibacteria group bacterium
GGTAAGCTCGGTGACAGGGACTAAGTCGTAACAAGGCACGGGTAGCGGAAGCTGCTCGTGGATTAATTCAATAGATAAACGCTTTTCGCGGGATCGCGAAAAGTTTATCGTCGATATTGTACGCCTCAATTGAGCGTGCAATGGTCCAAGCATGTAGTGACCCAAAAACATGCTGACATGAGGCAAAGACCCGAAGTTATAGCCGCCGTCGCAGAAATGCTATGGCGAGCCGAAGGAACGAAACAAAACAAAGGACAGCATAAGCAAAAATCGCCCCACAAGGGTGATTTTTGCTATATAATAAACTCATGAGACGCATCGGCATTCTTCGCGGAGGCAGAGAAAATTACGAGATGTCGCTCTGGGGGGGCGGGAATTTGATTGCATATCTGTCGGAGGTACTGCCGCACAAATGCAGGCCGGTGGATGTTCTGGTTGCTAGAGACGGCGTTTGGCACATCGCCGGTGTGCCGGGGACGGCGGGGGATTTGATGCACCGCGTAGACATGGTTTGGAACGTGGCGCACCCGAGTTTTTCGAAAACTCTTGCCGATCTTTCAATAGCGGAGATCGGTATGCCGGAGAATTTTTCATATCTCGAGCCGGAGATCTGGAAAAAGGAAGCGGAAAATCTTGGAATAAAAATTCCGCGCCGGATGATCTTATCCACTTATCAGAAGGACTTCGACGGGGATCGAAACAGATACGCTGTCAAAAAAGCCAAAGAGGTCCACGAAAAATTTTCTCCGCCCTGGCAGGTCCGGTCTCTTATCCCTTCCCATATGGGCGTGCATGTCGCTAGCACTTTCAATGAACTCGTGGATGCCATCGAGGACGGAGTCTCGCACGAGGAGAGCATTCAGGTGGAAGAATTGATTCCAGGCAAAAGTGTCGAGGCGCATACGCTCTCGGGCTACCGCGGTGAGAAAGTTTATGTCTTCCCCGGCGAGGTGAATGATATCGCGAAAAAATTGCACGAGCACCTCCACCCTCGGCACTATTTGCACTCGAATTTCATCGTGCACCCGAAGAGGGGAATGTTTCTCTCCGACCTGAATTTCGTGCCGGATCTGCGTGCGGGTTCCAGCCTGCAAAAACTTTGCGCCCAAATCGGTACGAAGTCGCACGAGATCGTCGAGCATATGCTTGACTTAGGTTAACTTGGCATGAAAAAAAATATCGGCATAATTTTTGCGGTCATACTTATCGCGCTCGGTATTTTTCTCGTTGCTATCGGCAACAATAAGGTACCCGAAGTTGCTCCTGCTCCCCCCACGCCCGAACTTCCTAGGGTCGAACCGCAAGCCATAGCGCTCTCCGAGTCTTTGGTGCTCGAGCCGGCATGCGTGGACAGGAACGCAAGTCTTCTTTGTTTTGAGGAATATTACAAGAGTCTAGTGGGGGATAAGGGTATCGCCTATGCCTTTGCTGATCTTAGAAAGAGGTATGAGAGCAATGAATTTGTGCGGACACAGTGCCACCCGCTTGTTCATGCCCTGGGCCACGGAGCGGTGAAAGCTTACCCAGAAGTCTCGATAGCATTTTCTCACGGGGATAGTTTCTGCTGGAGCGGGTATTACCACGGGGTCATGGAGTCTATACTTGGCACGATCGGAGCTGATAAAATAGTTTCCGAGATAAACGGCGTCTGCGCAGACATCCCCGGCCGGGAGACTTACAGCTTCGATTATTACAACTGCGTGCATGGGCTGGGTCACGGAGTCATGGTTATCCATAACAACGAGCTCTTTGAAGCACTCGATACTTGCGCGGCCTTAGTTGATTCCTTTGACTCGAACTCCTGTTACGGCGGAGTCTTCATGGAAAATGTGATGGTTGATAGCCGGAACCACTTTACGAAATATTTGAAACCCGAAGACCCGCTTTATCCTTGTAACGCGGTTGATAGTAAATATAAGAGTCCTTGTTACTTGATGCAGACTTCGTATATGTTAAACGTCAGGGGTGGAGACTTCGCGACAGTTTTCGCTCTTTGTCGGCAGGCGGATCCCGGTTATGTAAACACTTGCTTTCAGAGTCTCGGGCGCGATGCTTCGGGGCGGACCATAAGTGGTGCCGAGAAAACGAAGGCCCTTTGTGATGTAGGTAAAGATTTCAATGAGAAATCTAACTGTATTATCGGCGCGGTTAAAGATTTTATTTCTTACCATCATTCCGACGTCCAGGCGAAGGGCCTCTGCGCCACCCTCGAAGGAGACTTGAATAAAATCTGCCTCGACACCGCGGTCTCATATTATAGATCTTTTTAAATTGTCGGACTGCTGGGAATCGAACCCAGTCTACACGAACCCGAATCGTGTGTACTACCGGTATACTACAGTCCGGGTGGACCCACGGAGAATCGGACTCCGGCCTCATCCATGCCATGGATGCGTAATACCATTTTACTATGGGCCCAACAGAAAAACTTTAACAGAAAACGATGCTATTGTAAATTTTGTGTTAGTATTTAAATATATATTTAAATATATACATGGCGAATAAGAGATTTAATCAAAGAAGCAATCGGAAAATTACAAAACTTGGGACTAGTTATGTTGTTTCCATTCCCATCGAAATCCTCAAAAAGCTTGGCTGGCAGGAGAAGCAAAAAGTGGTCGTGAAAAAGATTCGAGGAGGAGTGACGATTAAAGATTGGAAGAAGTAATGCAATTCCCTAATTTTAAATCTGAACTCGAGTGCATAGCGAAGGGATATTCTCTTGTCCTCGGTTGCGATGAGGCGGGGAGAGGGCCGGTGGCGGGGCCGGTGGTGGCCGCGGCGTGCGTGCTTAATCCGGCGACGATCGGAGGAAAGAGGAGCAAGAGCAAGTGGTATTACCGAGTAAGAGATTCTAAATTAACTACCGAAGGGGAGAGAGAAATACTAGATGGAGAAATTAAAAATCATGCACTAGCGTGGGGGGTAGGTGAAGTCTCACACAAGGGGATTGATAAAATAAATATTCACAACGCAAGCTTGCTCGCCATGCGGCGAGCGGTGGAGAATTTGTTGGGAGAAGTAAAAAATAAAAAAGCCTTTTTATTTGTCGATGGGAAATTCAAGATTCCAGGGCTTGAGATAGGGCAGGTGAGTGTTATTGACGGCGACGCCAAAATCCTCTCCATCGCCGCGGCTTCGATCATTGCCAAAGTGCATAGGGATAATATAATGAAGCGCCTAGACGGCAAGTTCCCGGGCTACGGCTTCGCCCGGCACAAGGGCTACAGCACCCGCGAACATCGGCAAGCCCTTGCGAAACTAGGCATCAGCTTGGTGCATCGTAAAACTTTCGTTAGAATATAAACTCGGGCTGTAGTATACCGGTAGTACGCACGCATGGGGTGTGTGTAGACTGGGTTCGATTCCCAGCAGCCCGAAAGTGTATAATAGAGTAAATTGTTTTCATCTGCGGCGGGTGGTCGCACTCACATAGGCACATATGTTGGAGATTCGCCATCACCCGCCTCAAATGGAAACAATTTTTGTTTTGGAGTTATCCACAGATACGCGCTAAAACTCTTGTATTAAGTTTTAATGTGCGAGATAATTGTATATGTGCATTGGCAATAAAAGTTCGTCGACTTTATTGCAAACTAGATTAGCAAATTAATTTTTCGCGAAAAAATTATGGCTAAAAAGAAGAAGGCAAAGAAGGCAAAGAAGCGAGCATAAGCTTCTCCCACCTAGAAAAAACTCCGCTACGGCGGAGTTTTTTCTTTCATGCTAGAATACCCGAATGGCAATTTTCGGAAAATTATTCGGCGGCGAGAGCGCAAAGTTCATAAAGAGCACAGAAAAGCTTGTTGCAACAATAAACGCTCTTGAGCCAGAATTCGAAAAGCTTCCAGACGCCGATTTCCCCCAGAAAACCCAGGAATTCAAGGATAGATTGGCCAAAGGGGAAGCACTCGATGATATCCTGCCCGAGGCATACGCGCTCGTGCGTGAAGCCGCAAAGCGCAATCTCGGCGAGCGGCACTACGACGTACAACTTGTGGGGGGCATAGCGCTTCACCGGGGGCATATCGCCGAGATGAAGACGGGAGAGGGGAAGACGCTGGTCGCGACCTTACCACTCTACTTAAACGCACTTGTTGGGAAGGGCGCGCACCTTATCACGGTGAACGACTACCTCGCGCGCCTGGGCGCGGTCCTGATGGGCCAGATATACAATTCGCTCGGGCTTTCGGTCGGTGTTATCAATTCGCAGAACGTCTCCTATCTTTATGACCCCAAACACACTGAAGAAGACAAAAAGCGCGACCAAGTTGGCGAGTTCAAAGTCCTCTATGACTTCTTGAAACCTTGCACTCGACGCGAGGCTTATGCCGCGGACGTTACCTACGGCACGAACAACGAGTTCGGCTTCGATTATCTGCGCGACAACCTTGCCGTATCGATCGAACAGCTCGTCCAGCGCGAACATCATTACGCCATTGTCGACGAAGTCGACTCAATACTTATAGATGAGGCTCGAACGCCGCTCATCATCTCCTCTGCGGCGGCCGAGAGCGAGGATTATTACAGAAGATTCGACCAGATCGCCAAACAATTAAAGCGAGAAGAAGATTATACCGTGGACGAGAAACTCCGGGCCATCCAGCTTACCGATGCGGGAATAACAAAGGCTGAAAACCTACTCGGCATAAGCAATATTTACACCGAAAAAGGCATAAAATACGTGCACCATTTGGAAACGGCGGTCAAAGCCCAGGCGCTTTTCGAGCGCGATAAGGACTACGTCGTCAGGGAAGGCGAAGTGGTCATCGTCGACCCCTTTACCGGGCGCCTCCAGCCGGGCCGACGCTGGAGCGAGGGTATCCACCAGGCGATCGAGGCCAAGGAAGGTGTCAAAATAGAGCGCGAGACTCGCACTTCCGGCTCGATCACATTCCAGAACTATTTCCGCTTCTACAAAAAGCTATCCGGCATGACCGGTACGGCGGAAACCTCCGCGGAAGAGTTCCTCAAGGTCTACGGGCTCGATGTCATTGTCATTCCCACCAACCGGCCGGTAGTGCGCAAGGATCATCAGGATTTGATCTACCAGAGCGAGAAGGGAAAATTCCAGGCGATTGCAAAAAAGATCAAGGAGCTCAATGTGAAAGGTCAGCCGGTCCTCGTGGGCACCGTATCGATCGAGAAGAACGAGCTACTCTCGGCGCATCTCCGGCAGGAAGGCGTGCAGCATGTGATCCTAAACGCGAAAAATCACGAGCATGAAGGCGAAGTGATCGCCCAGGCGGGGAAAATCGGCGCGGTCACGATTGCCACCAACATGGCCGGTCGCGGTATCGACATCAAGCTTGGCGGTAATCCGCACACACCGGAGGATTACGAGAAAGTAAAATCGCTCGGGGGGCTCTTCGTGCTTGGCACCGAGCGGCACGAGGCGAGGCGGATAGACAATCAGCTCCGCGGCCGCTCCGGGCGACAAGGTGACCCGGGCGAGACGGAGTTTTTCGTGTCGCTTGAGGACGAACTGATGCGCGTCTTCGGCGCGGAGCGTATCAAGACGATGATGGGGCGCTTCGGCATACCCGAAGATCAGCCGATCGAGAACCGCTTCATCACGAAGTCTCTCGAGGGTGCGCAAGCGAAGATCGAGGGTTTCCACTTCGATGCCCGCAAACATACGCTCGAGTACGACGATGTGATGAACCACCAGCGGCGGATCATCTACGAGAGGCGCCGCAAAATGCTTTTTGCCGACAAGGGGGGTGTAGAAGAAGTGCTTGAGAAGGCCAAAGAAGCGAAAGAGGGCCTGAATATAGTGATAGAAGAGAAGAAGAAAAAGTTGGGTGAACAGGCTTTTTACGAAATCGCGCGGCGGATAGCGCTTTACGCTACCGATGCGCTTTGGATGGAGCACCTCGAGGCGATGGATTATCTGCGCTCTTCGGTGAACTTGCGGGCCTATGGACAGCGCGAGCCGATAGTCGAGTATAAAAAAGAGGGACTCTCGATGTTCAAAGAGATGGAGGAAGTCTTCAAGGAGCAAGTGGCTACCTTGATCGGTAACATAAACGTTGAGCAGGCGAAAGCCCCGCAAGTTAGTGAGCCCGAGGAGAAGTTCGTCACGAGCCACACGGAGCCGAGCGAATTGGGAGGCCCAAAAGATGGCTTCCAGAGCGGAGCCTCGAAGTTGGGCAGAAATGACCCGTGCCCCTGCGGGGCGATAAACCCGAACACCGGGAAAGTTTATAAATGGAAGCAGTGCGGGATGATCAATGCTCCGCAGCACAGAAAAAGTTTGGTGAATGGCTGAAAAAAATGGAACTTGTTAAGCCTTCTCTCAAATACCAAGAAAGTTTCATCGAAGCAATGAAGGAATTTCAGGCGGAAGAGAAAAAGACAGGCTTAGACGTTTTTGATTTAGAACAAGATTTTGGAAAATATATAAAGAAGTTTGAGGATCATGAAAAGGGAGTGAATTTACCGGAAGGTTATGTTCCGCACACGAGATTATGGCTTGTGGAAAACGGGAAATTCGTAGGCCATGTGGATATTCGACATACATTAAACGAGGAATTGCTCACGCATGGTGGCCTGATCGGTTATTCAATAAGGCCAACAGAGCGAAACAAAGGATACGGGACTAAAATATTAGCAATGGCGTTACCAATAGCGAAAAAATTTGGCAATAAAAGAATTTTGGTGACCTGCGATGATGATAATCTAGGGTCGATAAAGATAATCGAAAAGAGCGGGGGAGTACTAGAAAACAAGGTTCCCTTTGCCGGAAAATTAAAAAGAAGGTATTGGATTTCAATATAAAATGGAAAATAAATTTATCCAAATCCAGACAGCAGTTCCGAAGAAGGGCGATGCGGTGAAGATTGCTGAAGTTTTGGCAAAGAAGAAACTCTCCGCTTGCACGCAGGTAGTCGGGCCGGTAGAGAGCACTTTCCGTTGGAAGGGAAAGATTCTGAGAGAAAAAGAGTGGCTCTGCTTGATTAAAACTAAAAAAAGTTTATACAAAAAAGTTGAGCACGAAATCAAAAAAATCCATCCATATGAAGTGCCGGAAATAATTACAACCCCGATTGTCGCGGGGAGTCAGGAGTATTTGAATTGGATTGAAAAAGAAATATGATTAAAGCCGTGATTTTTGATGTGGACGGGGTGTTGATCGATTCTTTTGAGGCGAATCTAAAGTTTTTTTCTGATCTGATGGGTCATTTTGGACACAGATCACCGACAAGAGAAGAGTTTCCCGCACTTTTTCCTCGACCAATGAAAGAAATAATCAAAACTCTTTCGAAATCGAATGATGAAGAAGTGGAAAAAATCTGGGTTGCGGGGAAAGACGGGCACGTCCCTTACCCTCACGAACTCCTTTCTGGACCTGAAAATATAGAAGAAATCATAAAAAAATTAAGCGAAAAATACGTTCTTGCCGTCGTGACGAGCAGAACCAAAGAAAATGTTTTCAAATCACCGCAAATGAAAAAAATCGAAAGCTACTTTAAACTTGCGATAACCTACCAGGATACGGAAAATCATAAGCCCCATCCTGAACCACTACTTTTAGCTACGGAAAAATTGGCACTTTTGCCGGAAGAATGTGTTTACGTTGGCGATGCGGAAAGTGATGTTGTTGCCGCGAAAGCGGCAGGGATGAAATCGGTTATTTATTCGGAATCTTCCTTAGCCGGAGCAGACGCAAACATTCTTTATTTTCATGACTTGGAAAATATCTTAACCAACTTGTGAAAACATTAATTAACAAACTAAAAAGAATCTGGTGGGCACTTAGGCTTGCGCTCGCGAGGATAAAATACGGCGATCCGGCGAGGAAATTGAAGATTGTGGGGGTGACGGGCACGAACGGGAAGACGACGACGGCGACATTGCTCTACCGAATTGCGAACGCGCTTGGGCACAAATCGGTTCTTATCAGCACAGTGGAGATTTTGGTGAATGGAGAGAAAATTAACGTTCCGCCGGAGAAGAAAGTGCCGGGGACGACTCCTGATAGCGTTTTTCTTGTGGAAATTTTCGCTCGAGCGGTGCGAGAAGACTGCAAGTACGTCTTCATGGAAGTCTCTTCGCACGCGCTCCACCAGAATCGCGTGGCCGGCATCGATTTTGCCGGCGGAATTTTCACCAACTTAACCCACGACCACCTCGACTATCACGGCACCCCGGAGAATTATTTCCAGGCGAAGAAAAAATTCTTCGACCGGCTTTCACCACACGCTTTCTCGCTCTCAAACGCCGACGACCCGGTGGGGGAATCCATCCTCGAGCACACCCGTGCGAAGAAATATTTTTATGGACTTGAGGCCGGCGCGGATTTTAAGGGGAAAATTTTGAAAAAAGATTTCACCGGCCTCGAGATTGTATTCACTAGTCAAAAAATAAAGTCTAAACTCCTCGGCAAATTCAATGCCTACAATCTACTCGCCGTATGGAGCGCGGCGAAGCTCCTGGGTTTCGATGCCGCCCGCGTAAATAAGATTCTTGAAACGATAGAACCGCCAAAGGGCAGATTCGAGCATCTCCTTGCGCCTACCGGCGCACTTGTGATAGTGGATTACGCACACTCTCCGGACGCGCTTGAGAAGGTCCTCACGGCCGCGCGAGAGATTTTGCCCGCAGGCAGGAAACTCATTGCTCTTGCGGGCGCTGGTGGCGACCGCGACCCCTTGAAACGCCCGAAAATGGGGAAGATCGTCGCCGAGCTCGCGGACGTGCCGATATTTACTTCCGACAATCCCCGGAGCGAGGACCCGGAGAAGATCGTCGCGGCGATGCAGGCCGAGCTTACCGAAGAGGAATCCCATAAAGTGCGCGTCGTAGTGAACCGCCGAGAAGCCATCGCCGAGTCCTTGCGCCTTGCGGAGCGTGGGGACGTGATATTGTGCGCCGGAAAAGGGCACGAAGACTATCAGGAAATAAAAGGCGTCAAACACCATTTCTCCGACCGCGAAGAATTCGAAAAACTCTTTTAGTTTATTGGGGAAATAGTTTCTCCATTAGTTTCGGAACCGACTTGGAGAGCCCGAGGAGCGAGCCGGAGGAGACAAGGGCGATGATGCTGTCTTTTTTGGTGATTTTTTTAAGGATGGCCAGGGTCTCCTTTTCCGTTCTGGCTTTGTGTGAGTTCGTGCGCCCTTTTATCGCCTGAAAAATTTCTTGATGGGTGAGCTGGTCGTGTGTACGTTTGCCCTCCGCAGGCGGGGGAAGCATTATCACTTCCGAAACATCGTCGAAGATGCTCTTATACCATTTGAGTGCGAAGCGATTGCGCCAGGAAAAAGTTTTCGGCTCGAAAACCGCGATGATTCTTTTCTCGGAGAAATGCAATTTCAGCGCGTCGAAGATGGATTTTGCTTTTGTATAAGAAGAGCCGAGGCCCTTATAGACAGGCACGCTTGATCTCTTGGTCTTCAGGTCGAGTCTGCGCGCAAGACCCTTGAACGACCCTATGCCTCGGGCAAAATCCCTTGCCCCGATCATTTTCTGCTCGAGAAGCAATGCTCCCGCGCCGACCACGTTTTCGATATTGTGATTGCCTAGGAGCGGAGTTCTCAATCTTGCGACTTTTTTGCCTCTTCGGATGAGGTCGAAGGAAGTCTGCGCGCCATATTTGATATTTTGGGTATACCAATCAGCATTTTTGTTTTTGAGCGCATAACTTACTTTTCGCGATTTGGCATATTTTGAAATTTCTCGGAGATTTTTTCCTTCAAAAGAATAAACCAAAAGTCCATACTTTGAAATTTTTGCTACAAGTTTTTTATACGGCTCCTTGTAGGATTTTTCGGTAGGGAATACATTCACATGGTCATGCTCGCCGGAAATAAGGAGTACCGACGTAGGATCAAAATGCAAAAATTTTGAAGTCTTGTCCCAGTAAGCTGACGGGTACTCATCTCCTTCGAGGACGAAGTATTTTCCTCTTCCAAGATGCGAAGAATTGAAACCCTCCGGTATCGCGCCGATAAAATAGGAAGGACTTTTCTTCGTCCTGACGAGGCACCAGGCGATGAGAGCTGCCCCCGTTGATTTGCCGAAGCTCCCCGCAACTACGATTTGCTCTTTGCCTTCTGCGAGCATCGCGAGCGTTTCGGGGAGGGATTTAATGGTCTTCCCTGAAGATAACGCTCGTTTTACCTCCGGATTTTCCGGAGTGAGGCGAACATGCTTGCCGATGACTATGAGGTCTGCGTACCTCGGGATATTGCTCGCGCGGTAACTTTTGAAAAAGAGAACCTTGTTTTTCTTAAGGTAAGAGTAGATCGGATCATAGAAATTATCATCCGAGCCACTGATCTTCCAACCAGCCTCGCGAAGAAGTATCGCCAGGGCAGACATCCCGGCCCCAGCGATTCCGATTAGATGTGCTCTGCGAGCCATGCGGGGGTCATCATGTTGGTAATAAGTTCGCCGAAAAGCATATTTGGGTCCGGGGAAAATTCTCGGCCCAGGGTAACAAGGTCGGCAGGGCAGAGCGGCTCTGCGAGCTCACCGGTTGTCAGGTTCGCGGTCGGCACCCTTTCGATTCCGTAGCCCTGCAGAATTTCCATTCGCGCTAGCCTCTCTTGATAAACGGGTAGATATTCCACTTGTCGGAAAGAGCCGAAGCATTTGAAGTGATTGATAAGGAGTACCGCGAAAGTGGCAAAAAGATTTTCTTCGTCCTTGAGCTTGTTCATGGGGTGATCGGGTTTGCCCTTAATTTCTTCCAAATAATTGGCTATTACTTCGTTGATATCCAAATATACTAAATTGTCTTTCTTTAAAATTTTCCTCTCGATATTTGCGCAAGTTTGAAGCGCCCATTTTGTATAAGAATCTCCGGGCTTAGCCTCGGGGAGGAATTTTTTAAGCGCTTCGGGTAAAGTTTTTACAACTTCAGGCAATTTTTCCGGGATTTTACTTCTGAAGACCAGATCGTCCTGCATGCTTGAGGGAAAAAGATTCACCGCTTCTGTCTTCATATTAATTCGCCCCGGCCGAGAATTGTTAGAAAAAGGGATTTGCGAGTAAACGCCCGCAACATAAAATTCTCCCACAGGAACTCCGAGCGAAGATAGCCAATTTATCGTGAGCATGCGCGCGGTATTGGTCGCGCCTAAGTGCGGGGTGGTCTGCAGGATCCGCCGCCTCTCGAGAGACTGCAAAATCGCTTCGATATTATTCTCTCCGATCCGCTCGAGCTCCCTCCGAAAAGCGTTCCTCATCTCCGGCTCCATGGGCCGGGCGGGGGAATAGGTGTTGAGTTCGCGGGAGTACGGAAGAGCGGCTTTCTGGCTGTTTTTCTCGATGCAATCCGCAAGCCGGTTTTTCCCCTTCACTCGGAGTGCCTTGTCTAGCGCATCCATGTCCCCATACTAGCCCGAAAACCTTTATTTTACAAGCTCTTTTAGTTGACAAAACGGGGAAACGTTGCTTAATGTTGACTTTTGTTTCTTAATGTGCTATACTTGTTCCAGTCCTTAACAAGGGACTTTTCTGTTTATATAAACGGAAATTTGGTCAGATGCGGGTTTGGCGGAGCGCAACCGCCCCATATGAAAAGCCAAAAATTCATACGGTTCGTGGAGTCATTCATACTATTGCCGGCAATCACTATATCAGGTTCCCTCGGGAGTTTTCCTCCGGGGGGTTCGATTGCCGCAACTTCACAAATCGTATTTTCGCAAAAATTGAATAACGTCACCGAAATTGCCCTCGCCCCCGAGCAAGTCGTAGACTTTGAAGCCGAGCTTAGGAGAGAGAGGGAAGAGAAAGCTACGGCTATTGACCGCTATTTCCGCGTGCGCTCGATGCCGCTTGCCGGCCTAGGGATGAAAATGGTGCTTGAGGCGGAGAGAAATGATCTCGACTGGAGGTTGATCCCCGCTATTGCTATCCGAGAATCGACCGGGGGAAAATATGAATGCAAGAAAGTGGAGAATAATCCCTTCGGCTGGAATTCCTGCAAGACTGGGTTTGATTCTTACGACCACGCGATTGAAATCGTTGCAATGAATTTGAGCGGGAGCAATCCAAATACCAGAAAAGCATATGCCGGGAAATCGACCGAGGGCATCCTCAAGGCCTACAACCCTCCGCACATCGTCGCAAACTATGCCTCGCAAGTAATGCGTATCATGAATAAAATCGGCTCGGAGAGTCTGGCAATTTCCGAAAACGCCTCTGCCTAGACTTTCGGCTCTCTTTTTTGAATTTGATATAATTTTGTAGTGCACCCCGTATTATTTATTCTCCTTCGAGCTGGTGCAATTGTCTTTCCGCCGATACCCGGAGGAGCGGTAGACCTTATTGGAATTTCTCAATTCGGTTGGGTCAAATCTTTTTTCCTTGCCCAAGCGGGGATAGCAGTAGGAGCGAGCGTGGCCTTTGCTCTTGCGCGGCGTTTCCGCGAGCCGCTTGTAAGGAAATTCGCTTCTCTCAAAAAAATTCACGAATGGGAGCGAATGCTTTCGGAAAAAGAACAATTCTGGTCCTGGGTGGTATTGCGACTCCCGAGCAATTTTGTTTTCGATTACATTAGCTACGCGGCCGGACTTACTAATTGCAGTTACCGGATGTTCATCACCTCTTCGATAATTGGGAATTTGCCTACGGTTCTAGCTTTCTACCTGATTAGCGGTTACGCGTACGAAAAGGGCGGCTGGCTCTACGGAATTCTCGCCGCGGTTGGTGTTTTAATTTTTATTTACATGTCTTTCAAAATTTACAGAAGGTTGAAAAAAATCTCGCCGCAAGTGTGATAGTATTCTTATGGGAAATCTAAACGTACCTTCCATTCGCGGCTAAGGACCGCACTCGACATGTCTCCCGATAAGCTTGCTGAGATCGGGTGGTACACGATCTTTGTGGCCATCCTAGTCGCTTGGATCAGCGCCCGCTGGGTTCAATCCCACTGGAGTTATCCTGGTGGGTACTCGTTCGGACCTCACAAAGTGGCACGCCGTTTTTTCTACGGCGCAATCGTTGTGGGGATTCTCGGTGCTGGAGCATTTGTTTTTTTTGCCTACAGATCACGCTCGCCCTGACAGAGATTCGTCTCCGTCCGGGCGAGTTTTCTGTTTTTATGCCAGATGCACCAAGGTCATCTTGTGGTCTTTGGGTTCGAAGAGGGTGATTTGAAAATTGTAGTTCTGGCCGAGCTCGAGCGTTTCGCGGAGTTTTGTTTCCGAGCCGAAAGTCGAGTTGTGCACGAGGCCGGCCACGCCTTCTTTTATAGAAACCAAAGCGCCGTGCTTGTTGTATTTGATAACTACGCCCGGCACGATGTCGCCTTTCTTAAGCTTGCCTTCAAATTCCGTCCAGGGATTTTCCTTGAGAGCCTTGATCGAAAGTGAAATTTTCCCCTCTTTTATTTCGATCACCTTGGCTTTTAACTTCTCGCCGACTTTGAACATCGCCCGGGGATCCTCCACCAGGCCCCAGTCGAGTTCGCTGATATGCACCAGACCCTCGAGCCCTTCCTCGAGGCGCAGGAATACTCCGAAGTCGACGATGCCGGCGACGGTGCATTCCAAGACGTCGCCGATATTGTATTTACTCAAAATTTCCTTCTTCTCTTCAGGGTTGTTGTCTTTCTCGGAGAAAATGAGCTTGCCCTCTTTCGGAAGGGTGGAGATGATCATTACGGAAATTTTCTCACCGACGAGTTTCTTTAGCTCACGCAGGATTTTTTCTTTGTCCGAATCCTCGACATGCGGATAATGCTCGGGCTTAAGCTGCGAGGCGGGCAGAAACCCCTGCAGTCCCTGCCACTCGAGGATAAGGCCGCCCTTGTTCGCATCTTTCACTTCGAGGGTGAGCGGGGTCTTTGTCTTGATGGCTTTTTCCGCTTCGCTCCAGATCAGGGCTTGCTTGGCTTCCTTGAGAGATAGCTCGATGTAGCCGTTTTCATTCTCGACGTCGACAACTTTCGCTTTTATCGCATCGCCCAGGTTTATCTTCTTTATGATGTCGCGAGCGTTTTGAAATTCCCGGCCGTAAATGATACCAGTGCCGAAAGGGGAAAGGTCGACAAAGACCTTCGCTTTTTCTATGGCGATGACAGGGCCTTCAATGAGCGCATCAAGTTCCGGACGCGGCTTTGCTCGGTCAACGATCAGACTAAAAATCGAGCTCTTGATTATTGGTTTGTCCGAGACTTCTACCATGCTTTTTTAAATAAAAATTCCGCCTCTAATTCTCTTTGGGCGGACTTTAGGCTCAGGTTTCTCTCCGACCGTAGTCGCGAGAGGGTTACCCCAAAACCGCACTTTTAATGATATTCTCTTGTCCTACGATACTACTATATGCAGCAAGAAAAGGCAAATTTAGGTGAAAAAAGGGGTGGTTTTTTTACTGAAAATTTGCTATAATGTAAGGGTGATAATCACATATTTCGGCAAGCAATTTTTCAAGATTGCGCAGGGGGATATGACCATCGCGCTTAACCCCGTCGGGAAGGGTTCAAAGTCCGGGGTCTCTGCGCGCTTCGGGGCAGATATCGCTCTTTCCACAACCAACCACCCGGACTATAACGGCACCGCTGAGGTTGCGCATGGAGAAAAGAGACCCTTCGTTATTTCCGGCCCTGGGGATTATGAGGTCAAAGAAATTTTCGTGAAGGGCGCGGCCACGGATGCCATGCTCGGCGGGAAAAGGTATGTCAATACGGTTTACTCGCTCGAGGTTGACGGCAGCACGCTCACGTTCCTCGGCGCACTCTCGAATCCCGAGCTCTCGAAAGAAGCTCACGAAGCGATCGGAAGCCCCGATATTCTTTTCATTCCGGCGGGTGGGGAGGGCCTGATCGACCCGAAGGCATCAGCGAAGCTCGCTTCCGCACTCGAACCGAAACTGATCATCCCCATGGACTATGACGATAAATCACTAAAAACTTTTTTGAAAGAGTTGGGGGAAGAGAAAGCTGAAGCGGTCGAGAAAATTACAATCAAAAGAAAAGATTTGGAAGGAAAAGAGGGTGAAGTGCTAGTATTAAAGAGAACATGAGAAAAATAATTCACAAATTAAGGCAAAAGCCCGAGGAGCACAGAAGGAGCCTGATGCATCTGGCGATGATAGTCTTTGCCGTAATCCTTTTCGCGTTTTGGACCTGGAGCTTCGGCGGAAGCATCTCGAGCCCAGAGACGGCAAGTAATATAGAAGAGGGACTGGCTCCGTTTTCGGTTCTCAAAACCAACATAATCGACGGATATAAGAGTCTAGATGAGTAAGATTGGCCAATTATGATGGCGAAGAAATCAGAACCTGAAAAGGAGGCACCGAATCTCGAGAAAATAGTTTCGGTGGATATCGGCGCAGAGATGAAAGAATCCTACCTCGCTTATGCGATGTCGGTCATCACTTCGCGGGCGCTTCCGGATGTCCGCGACGGCTTGAAGCCGGTGCATCGCCGGATCCTCTACGCGATGTCCGAGATGGGGCTTACCGCTTCGGCCCGTTTTCGAAAGTCCGCCGCCGTGGTCGGCGACGTTCTCGGGAAATATCATCCGCACGGTGATGTGGCGGTCTACGACTCGATGGTAGGCATGGCGCAGGATTTTTCTTATCGCTATCCGCTCATCCTCGGGCAGGGAAACTTCGGTTCGATCGATGGAGACAATGCTGCAGCGATGCGCTATACCGAAGCGAAAATGTCGCGCATCTCGGCGGAGCTTTTGCGCGATCTTGAGAAAGATACCGTCGAGTGGCGTCCCAATTACGATAGCACGCGCCGAGAACCGGTGGTTCTGCCGGCGGCGGTCCCCGCACTCCTTTTAAATGGCACTCTAGGCATCGCAGTCGGAATGGCTACGAACATCCCTTCTCATAATCTCTCCGAAGTCGTCGAGGCGACGAGGCACATGATAGATAATCCCGATGCCACTACCGAGGACCTCATGCAATACGTGAAAGGGCCGGATTTTCCGACCGGGGCGGTTGTTTATGGAGAGAAGGACCTCTTGCACGCTTACGGTTCGGGGCGAGGCGGGGTAGTCACTCGGGGCGAAGCGGAGATCGTCGACGAGCGTGGCGGAGCGCAGATCATCGTGACCTCGCTTCCGTATCGGGTGAACAAAGCGAATCTGATCATGTCCATCGCCGAGCTTGTACAGGAGAAGAAGCTCGAAGGAGTAAAGGGCTTGCGTGACGAATCGACCAAAGACATCCGGATTGCGATTGACCTCAAACAGGGGGCGCACCCAGAAAAAGTTCTCAACTACATTTACAAAAATACCCAGCTTGAATCCAATTTCAATTTCAATATGGTGGCGCTGGTGGACGGAGTCCCGGAGACTTTGTCCTTAAAATCGATCCTCTCTCTTTTCATCGAACACAGAAAGGAAGTGGTGAAGCGCCGCTCGCAGTTCGACCTTACGAGAGCCCGCGAGCGTGAACATATACTGCTTGGTCTCAAAAAAGCGCTCGACAAGATCGATGCGGTGATCAAACTCATCCGCGCTTCGCGGGATTCGGAGACAGCGAAGGCTAATCTTATAAAGGAGTTCAAATTTAGCGATGCCCAGGCAACCGCGATACTTGAGATGAAGCTTGCGAAACTCGCGGGACTTGAGCGTAAAGCCGTCGAAGATGAACTCAAAGAGAAGCAAGCTTTCATCAAAGACATGGAAGAACTCCTCGCGAGCCCGAAGAAAATCCTCAAGGTTATCTCCGGCGAACTTCTTGAAGTAGGAGAAAAGTATAAAGACGAGCGCAGAACACGGATCATTAAAGGCGGGGTCAAAGAAATTTCCGACGACGACCTCGTGCCGGAGAAAGAAACGCTCCTCGTCTTTACCCAAGGTGGCTATGTGAAACGGAGCGATCCCGGAGAATACCGAGCGCAGAAGCGGGGCGGGGTGGGCGTGATCGATCTTGAAACAAAAGAAGAGGATTTCGTGACCAAACTGGTCTCCGGCTCGACCCACAGCGATCTTCTTTTTTTCACCAATTCCGGAAAAGTCTATCAGATGAAAATGTACGATATTCCGGAAGGCCGGCGAGCGACCAAAGGAAAATCGATCATGAATTTCCTTTCCCTCTCCGCCGAGGAGAGAGTTACCTCGATCCTGGCCGTCCCGAAGGCGGCCAAAGGCAAGGCCGCCTCGCTCATGCTCATCACCAAAATGGGTACAGCGAAGAAAATGGCAAGCGCGAGTTTCAAAGACGTGCGCCGAAGCGGGATCATCGCTATACGCCTTGATAAAGGAGATGAACTTGTCTCCGCGCTCCTGGTTGAGCCGGGAGACGAAGTGATGATTGCCACTCGCTCCGGTCAGGCGATCAGATTCAAGGAGGGGGATATCAGAGAGATGGGCAGGGCGGCCGGAGGGGTACGAGGCATGAAGCTCGGGAAGAGCGACGCTGTCATCTCCGTGGACGTGGTGAAGAAAGACAAAAAAGACGGTTCTTTCCTTTCCCTTTCTGCAAACGGTCTGGGAAAAAAGACGCTCCTTAAAGAATATAAAGTGCAAAAGCGTGGCGGTTCGGGCATCAAGACGGCAAAAGTCACTCCGAAAACGGGTGAGCTCATTGTAGCGAGAGTCCTCTCCGGTATGGAGGAGGAACTTATCGCGATGTCGAAGAAGGGGCAGGTCCTGCGTACCAAGCTTGCAGATATCTCAACACTCGGCCGGCAGACGCAAGGAGTCTCGGTGATGCGCTTGCGCGCGGGTGACGGCATCGCCTCAATCGCCTGTTTGTAATATACTTAACAGTATGTTTTCTGATCCAGCAAAGAATGTGCGAGCACTCGGCCTTAACCCGACCGCCGTGGTCGTCGATTTGGGCGCCGGCACCGGCTTTTATGCGGTGGCGGCCGGGCATTTGGTTCCGCACGGCAAAGTCTACGCCGTGGAAGTGCAGAAGGATTATCTTGAGAAGATCAGGCACAAGGCGAAAGAAGCAAAGCTCAGGAACATCGAGGCCATCTGGGGCAATATAGAAAAAGTCGGAGGCACCAAACTCCGAGACGCTGCCGCGGACGCGGCGATAGTCTCAAACGTCCTTTTTCAGGTGGAAGACAAGGAAAAGTTTCTGGAGGAGCTTCGGAGGATCTTGAAACCCGGCGGAAAAGTTCTACTCATCGACTGGTCATCGCCTATCCATGGAGGGAGGGTGGAGCACATTGTTCCCAAGGCGAAGGCTCGTGCAATGTTCGAAGAGAAGGGGTTTGCTCTCGAGCGGGAACTCGATGCCGGGAGTCACCATTATGGTATGATATTGGTTAAGAGATGAAAAATTTCCAGACCATTGTCCTAATCGTTTTCATCATCGCCGCGGTTTTCGGCATTTTAGTTTTCTCCGGAACCATTCCCCTCGGCGGAGGAGACGTTCCGGGCGCCGGAGGCATCGTAACTCTCTGGGGAACGATTCGCGGCTCATCAATCTCGTCAGTCCTTGAAGAATTCAACGGCGCGAACCCGGGCTTTTCGGTAAAATACGAGGAAAAAGCTCCGGAGACTTTTGATCAGGACCTCTTGGAGGCTCTGGCCGAGGGGAGGGGCCCCGATCTTTTCTTTTTACCGGACAACCTGGCCTATCATTACCAGAACAAAATCCTGGCGGTCCCCTATGAAAATTTTCCGCTTGCCACTTTCCAAAAAACTTTTGCCGGGGCAGGGGAAGTGTTTCTTACTTCGCGTGGGACGCTCGCGCTTCCGGTTCTGATCGACCCACTCGTAATGTACTACTCGCGCAGCATGCTTGATTCGAACGCGATCGCAAAACCACCCGAGACCTGGAGTGAACTCCTCGCGATGCTTCCGAAGCTCACCCAAAAGACCGAATCGCAGGCCATCACCCAAAGTGCGGTCGCACTCGGCCAATTTGTGAATGTCGCCCACGCGAAGGATATCCTCGCCGCGCTTTTCATGCAGACCGGGAACCCGATAGTCACCGAGGGTGAGGGTCTTTACACTTCGGTCCTGGGGGAGACCGCCTACCGCTACAAACTGCCTGACGTGCTCAAATTTTACACTAATTTCGCCGACCCGCTTTCACCGGTTTATTCTTGGAACCGGTCTTTTGAAAGCTCGAACCAGGCATTTTCTTCCGAGCACCTTGCATTTTATTTCGGCTTGGCAAGCGAGCTTCCGACTCTGGTTGCCAAGAATCCGAATCAGAATTTTCTGGTCACGCCCCTCCCGCAGGTGAAAGACGCGAAGTTCAAAGTGACCGGCGCGCGGGTGATCGGCATCGCCGTCTCGGCTTTTTCCAGAAACTTAAATACCGCACTTTTTGCAGCCAACAAGCTCGCCACGGAGGATTTCTCGGCGAAGCTTGCTTTCTCGCTCGGCCTGGCCCCTGCCCGCCGGGATCTCCTCGCTCGGCCCGGCACGGATGCATACTCGCCGATCTTTTATTCGACCGCGCTCTACGCGAGGACTTGGCTTGACCCGTCACCGAGGGACACCAACAACATCTTTCGCACCATGGTCGAGAATGTCCTTTCGAACGCTCTTTCCCCAGCCGACGCGATCATTGACGCCGACACCAAACTCAATCTATTGATTCTTAAAAACCAATGAAGAAAAAAATATTAATCTTTTTGTTTGTCGTTGTGGCCCCTAAGATTTCTTTTGCGAAGGATATAATACCCTGCGATGGAGTCACTGTGAAGTGCGACTTCGATAAATTTCTCGCTCTTATAAACAACGTCATCGGGTTTGTTCTTTTCAATCTCGCAATGCCTATCGCCGCGATAATGTTCGCCTATGCCGGGATAAAGCTCGTGACTTCGGGCGGCAGCACAGAAGCACGCTCAAGCGCCAAGAGCATTTTTACAAACACTGCTATTGGTTTTATCGTCGCAGTGCTTGCTTTCCTTATCGTCAAAACCATTCTTGCGATTCTGGGTTTCAAGGGGGACTGGTTAGGATTTTAATGTGGTATAATTAATCAGATGAAATTAAGAAAAATTTTACCAACAATTCTTTTGATAATGCTGGCGATTATCCTTCCTCTTGTTTCATTTGCTGATACACCTAACACTCCGTGTACTGCCGACAGTGGGAAGATTTGTAATCCAATCACAATCAATAATCTCCCCGATTTTGTGAAAACAATTCTCGAGGGTGTGATAAAGATAGGCATACCGGTCATTGCGCTTGCGCTTATTTACACGGGCTTCCTTTTTGTCGCGGCGCGGGGGAATGCTGAGAAACTGACCAAAGCCAAAAGCGCGCTCCTTTACACGGTCATCGGGGCGGCGGTGTTGCTCGGGTCGTGGGCGATCGCCATTCTTATTTCGGAGACTGTGCTGGCTTTGTGATTAGAATCATTAACTGTTAAAATTATCATATGTATGGTCTAGGATCATGTTTCGGGATAACTGGGGTAAGCTACCTCTTTTGCAAAGCTGCTAGCGTCTTAAGTTCACTCCTTCCACTGCTCCTCGCGCTTGGAGTGGTATATCTCGTATGGGGGATAGTGCAATATGTGATCGGCGATGCTGAAGAGGCGAAGAAAAAGGGAAAGGATAAGATCATCTACGGCATCATCGGTCTTGCAATTATCATAAGCCTCTGGGGGCTCGTCACGATCCTCCGAGATACTTTCGGATTGCGCTACAGCCCCGGTGCCCCATATCCTTATGAACTTCGTGAATTATTACCATAATAAAAAAATAAAATGAGTTGCGATACAATTTCTGGACTAAGTGGTGTCATCTGCAGGATCAGCGATGTTCTCGGCGCCCTCCTTCCTTTTCTTGTCGCGCTCGGGGTTATCTACTTTGTTTGGGGAGTAGTCCAGTATTTTATCGGCGACTCTGACGAGGCGAAGAAGAAGGGGAGAGACCGGATCATATATGGCCTTATCGGCCTTGCGATTATCATTAGCGTCTGGGGGCTTGTCTATATTCTTCAGGATACTTTCGGCTTGACTCAAGATGCGGCTCCGAATGTATCTAATCTAGTTACGACCTCAAGCACGTCCGGCTCCGGCTGTACCCTCCAGTCAAAACTTCAGGGCCTCATAGGCTACGTGATATGCATTATCGGGAGCTCTGTCATACCGCTTATGTTTGCGCTTGCGGTGGTGCTCTTTGTCTGGGGGGCGGTAAAGTACTTCCTGCTCTCCGGGAGCGAGGAACAAAAGAGAAGTGAAGGCAAACAGTTCATGCTCTGGGGTATAATCGCCTTGGCGGTCATGATCTCGATCTGGGGCTTGGTGAAAATTTTGGGCGAAACGTTCAATATCGGTACCAGTACCCTCCCACAAGTGAAGCCCTAGGTTTCCACAGGCCACTATCTTGACGCGTGGTATAATTAAAAGGTTAAAATTAAGGTCGTTTACATTATCAACAACATTATTATTATGAAAAAGAAACTTTTGACACTGGGTCTTACACTCTCGCCGCTTGCAGCTTTGGCGCAGGTGACCGGCGGAACACCTAGTGTTTGCGGATCGGGTTCGATCCAGACTGTTCAAGACGTTATCTGCAAGTTGAACGAGATTCTGGGCGCAATCCTCCCGTTCCTGGTTGCCGTCGGCGTTATTCTCTTCGTTTGGGGGGTACTTCAATACGTCATCGGCGGCGATGAAGAAGCCAAGAAAAAGGGCCGAACCAAGATGATCTACGGCATCATCGGTCTTGCGGTCATCATCGCCCTTTGGGGACTGGTGAAGATCTTGACCAATACCTTCGGGCTAAGGAACGTCCAGAACATTGAATATCCGACCGTACCGTATTAAGCGTGAGTAGGTTCGATACATTTCTCGTTAACTTAAACAGGGAGATCATAAATCCTCTGATACTCCTTCTCTTTGCGCTGGCGGTCGCCATTTTCCTCTTCGGCATGCTTCAGTTTTTCCTAAGCGCGGCGAATGATGAGAAGAAAACTGCCGGCAAGCAGCACATGATTTGGGGAGTGATCGGGATGACGATAATGATGGGGGTGTTCTTTATCTTAAACCTGATACTCGGCACGCTGAATATTTCTAAGGGCGAAATAGATCCGGCTAACCCGGGCGGCGTGAATCTCAAAGAATACACTCCTCCGCCGTTCCCGCCGCAATAATCCGTCCTGAAACGAAGAAAGGGAGTCTCGAAGGAGACTCCCTTTTCGTTTTCTGTAAACCTCCTTTCCAATTTAGGGCCACATAATGACCTGGACCCCTGTGGCCGAAGGATCTTCAGGGCGCCACTTCCATTTTCCGGCCGGGCATCCTCGGTCCGGCTGGTCAACACCGGGGGTGTCGACGTACGGTGCGCCGCAAGGCGGTTCAACGTAAACGCTACCGCCCTTCGGATAGATCCACACCTTGCGCGGGAGGTTTTTCTCAATCTCCCTCCCGTATTCCGCAAACGTGAAGAGTGAGTCCGTAGGACCCACCTTCACTTGCCGGGTGACTTGCCCGTACGTCGCCGGAGCGGGCACAGAGTCATGCTGCTGGCCCGTACCGAGATCCGGCGTGTCGTCGCCAGGACGGAAAACGAGGAAACCAGTGAAGATGATTATGCCGGCGATAACTGCCGTTACCACCCACACTGCACTCTTCCTGCTTGTTGAAGTTGCCATGGTCATTTTCCCCTTATTCCTGCTGCAAACCTGCCGATGATCTCAGCGGCAATAGGGTCCAGCGATATGTCCTTGCGGTCGATGGTCTTCGTGGCTTTCTCCGTCGCGAGCTGGACTTGTTCTAATGCCTGCTCCCGGGTGAGCCCAGCGCCACCCTCAGCCTTTGGAGCCTGAAGGAGATTGATCATCTCGGCGCCGAACACGATCTCCACCCTCTGTCCTTTCCGCTGATAGGTCTCTCGCTCTTGAAGAGCTAGATCCTTCGCTACCTCGGGGTCAAGGGTGATCTCCGGCATGATGACTTGCCGAATGGTGACACCCCAGTGCTCCTCGCTTGCTTCACAGAGAGCTTGTTCCACTTCCTTGCCGAGCTCCTCATGCATGCCCAACACTTCCTCTTGATGTTTTCCCCGGATGCTCTTCCTGAGAATTTGCTTCCGGGTACTCTCGAGCCACCCGTCAAGGTCATCGGGGACGACGCTGAAGTATGTGTCAGGGTTGGTGATGGCATAGACCACCGATCCACCAATGGTGACGTTCACGTTGTCCTTCGTGAGAGCCTGAAGGGGGGTGAAGTTGTGGGTTTGCCTTCGGCAATCCGCCGGCTTCTTCGAGAAGGGAAGCGGAGTCCACCACCACCCTTCAGTGAAGACAATGCCCGGCACTCGCTGCCCAAAGAGCAGGAGTTGTGCTTTCCAGCCGACTGGTACTTCCTTCCATCCAATGTCGTGCCATGTTCCCCAGCCCTGCCATGCCCAGGCCACAATCGCCGCCAGCCAAAGCAGGCGTAGAAGGCTGAGGTCTGAGAACACGGCCCAACCCAGGATCAAGAGGACCACAACAAAACCAATCCCCAAGATCCGGTTGATACCCAAGTGACCTTCTCTCTCTTCCGTGTGTGACATCGTTTCATCTCCTTGCGCCCGAGGCGCGTTTGTGTGCGCCCCGCTGAGCGCGGGAAATTGTGTGACAGAGTTGTCACGGTTAGCGGGCAAGGGGGTCGAAAGGGGATTGCAACCACTTAGCCCGCCAACCGTCCAATTCAATTAGAAAGGATTTCAATGTGCTAAATTCTCAAATAGTATATCACAAAAGAAGCCAAAAGTCAATCCCGTTTAGAGGCAGAGGGTCGCTGCGAGCCCTCGCGGCCTCTAACGGGACTAGCAAAACCAAAACCTCCCCTGACAAAAGGGGAGGCTAAGGTGGGGTTATCAATAATTACGCGTGCTTGAGTGGCGTGGAGTGATATTTGTTCTCAAGATAGAGCTTGCGCACAACGATCACTACCAGAAGGACGAGTATCGCGAAGATGAGCCACTGGGTAAGCCCCGAAGGCATGAGTCCGTAGCTGGAGCCGTAGAGCGCGTTTGATACAAGCTGGCTCGAGGTCGGTTCGTTCTCCTGGCTTGCTCCCATCACCTCGCCGTTTTGCACGGTGCTTGTCGAGCGGGAAGTCGAGACAGAAGGAGCCTGGTAAGCTGAGGTGGAAGTGCCGGAACTTGCGCCGACCACCTCGAAGCGTACTCCGTTCGAGTATCCACCGCCGGGGCCGGGATTATATACCGAGACATACTTTTCGTTAGCGCCGTAGAGGTCCCCAGACTGAAGATACATTACCAAGTGCGACGGGTCGATGAAAGAAGTCGTGCGGTTCAAACCGTTCCAGCGGGCCTGTGATCTCGAAGTGAAGCCGCTGCCGGTGACGTTTACGGTGAGCGAGCTTCCGCTTATATTTGCGGACTTGGGACTCAACGAGCTTACGCTTGGGGACGGATTCTCACTGGCGGTTGTTATGACACCAGTGTCCTCATCGGTGTCCGGCTCGTTGTAAGAGCTGTAATAACCCCGATTTGCCGCTGCTGCGCTTCGCGGGATGACCGAGAAGGCGAGGCTCACAACCAATCCGATTGCCAAAAGGATCAATATTCCCAAGCTCAAATTCCTATTTACGCTATTTAATTTTGCCTTATTTTTACTCATGCTAGTAGTATAGCATATTCCACCTTAAAAGTCAAGTGCCGTGGGGGAGATTTGAACTCCCAAGAGATTACTCTCAATAGCTCCTGAAGCTATCGCGTATACCAATTCCGCCACCACGGCTCTGTGGGCGAGAGAGGACTCGAACCTCCAAGTCTTTCGACACGTGCTCCTAAGGCACGCGCGTATACCAATTCCGCCACTCGCCCTCTGTCCGCCCTGTAGGATTCGAACCTACGACCTTCTCCTTAAGAGGGAGCAGCTCTACCAGCTGAGCTAAGGGCGGATGTGCCCGGGGTGGGCATCGAACCCACATCTCTTGCGAGACACGATCTTAAGTCGTGCGCGTATACCAATTCCGCCACCCGGGCAATATTCTTTTTTCGATCTACATTCTTCTCCGTGGAGGCCTAGGTGGGAATCGCACCCACGTATAAGAGTTTTGCAGACTCTTGCCTTACTACTTGGCGACTAGGCCATAAGGAAATTATATCTTATTATTTTTCAATTTCGATTTCAACAAAGGGAACGTTTTTCACCTGCATGTTAGCTTTGAGGTAATCGCGCAAGTCACTCCGCTTGCGCCTTGCGAACTCCAGTGCTTCAAGGGCTTGCTCTTCCGGAAGCACGCTTATGTAAACAGTCGCGTTCCGGAGATCCGAGGACACGTCGGCCCTGGTTACGGTGATGAGCGAGACGGAATTATTCTCGCGCTCGAGGAACACGGCCGCAAGCTCTTTCACCAGGTTCGCCGCTTTTTCATCTCGTCTGCCCATGATTTTTGGTTTATTTCTGTACCAGGCTGAAAGATTCTATCGCATCTCCCGGGACTACATTGATTTTCGATTCAAGGAGCATGCCGAATTCTTCGCCTTCCGCGGCGCTCCCTACTTTGTCTTTGTTCTTTTGCATGTTCACGATCCTGCCGCGCCCGATCTCGAAGTCTCTCCGGAGAATTTTGACGTTGCTCTCGACGCGGATTTCGCCTTCGAGCACTTTTCCTCCGAGAACTTGCCGCTCTTTTGTCCGGCCGAAGATTTTCAAAATCTTGGCGCGCCCGGTCGATTCTTCGGTTTCCACGCGCGGCCGGCGTTTCTCAAGCTCTTCCGTGAGCCACTCGGTCATTTTATAAATGATGTCGAAGAGCGATATGGTAATTCCCCGTGCTTCCGCGATTTCCGCAACGCTTCGATCCGTCTTCACATGAAAGCCGAGCACTATCGCATCTGACGGAGCGTTCTTCGCGTCGCCTTCGCCGATCGGCCCCACTCCGGAGAGAACCACGCGAAACTCCGCGTTCTCGGCGGAGATTTTCTCTATCTCCCGCTCGATCGCTTCGAGGGAGCCGAGAGTATCGGCCTTGAGCACGATCGGGATAATTTTCTTGTTCCCGGATTCCTCGTTCCTACTCGGAATATTCTTCACGACCAAGGCAGACTTTGCAAATTCTGCCGCTTCTTCTTTTTCTATGAAAGCTCGGAAACGGCTACCGACCTTGGGAATTTCATCGAAGCCGACCAGCCGCACCGGGGAAGAAAAAGAAGCCTGCTCGATAGATTTGCCGAGAAAATCCTCGATGATTTTCACACGACAGATCGCGCCCTCTGCGCCCACAGTCGTTCCTTTTCGGAGCGTGCCGTCCTTTATGATAATGGTAGCCTGGATGCCGCGGCGCGGATCGAGATTCGTTTCGATCACCGAGCCCTCTGCAGGAGCGTTCGGGTCGCCGGAGAAATTTTCAAGTTCCGCCAGGACCAGTATTAAAGAAAGAAGTTCGTCTACACCCTCACCGGTCTTGGCGGAGATAAGGGCGAAGGGCACGTTCCCGCCGTAGCCCTCGAGATAAATTCCCGCTTCGGCGAGTTCGCCCTTTGTTTTCTCCACGTTTGCCTCAGGTTTGTCGATCTTGGCCAGGGCGACGATGAAAGGAGTGCCCGAGGCCGCGATCGTTTTATATGCCTCGATCGTTTGTGGCTTCACCCCGTCTTCGGCGCTGACGACGAGGATCGCGATGTCGGCGGCTTCTGCGCCACGCTCGCGCATCTTCGAAAACGCTTCATGACCGGGAGTATCGAGGAATGTTATTTTCCCAGAGGTGGTTGTGACTTCATACGCGCTGATGTGCTGGGTGATTCCGCCGATCTCACTCTCGACTACGTTCGTTTTTCGGATATAGTCGAGGAGCGTCGATTTCCCATGATCGATGTGCCCCATTACTACCACTACCGGCGGGCGGCTTATTCGGTTTTCTTTTTGGCTTTCCATAGTGCTTCTTTTTCCTCTTCGGTAAGTTCGTATTCGGATTTTCCACCCTTCACCGGCTTGGCAAAGACGCTCATTCTCTCCCTGGCATAAAGGGAAGAAAGCACCACTCCGTCGCCGCCCTCGTCAACCATTCCGATGGCAAAACTCTGGTTCGAGCCCTGGTCCGGAAATGGATTGAAGCGCACCGTCTCAAGGCCGCGGATGCTCCCGGCGAGTTTCTTGTTCATCACCGCGATCTCGGCCCCTGATTTTTCGTTTGCCGATTTCAAACTCAAAATGTCGCTGGAGAGTTTCTCAATGGTCTCCTCGAGGTCCTTTCCCTTTTTCCCGAGGAAGAACTTTTTCAGGCGCTTCTCGGTGCGGAATAGCCAAAAGAGTTCGACAAGAATTACGAGCCCGGCCAAAACAAAAAAAGCCATCTCAAGCTTGGTGTTCATGATTTTTCAATATATACTATTTCGGTGCGAAAATCAAAGGAAATCTATTTAGATTATGCTTCAGGTACTGAGCCGAACCCGAGCGCAATACACGAGCTTGGCGTCGGAGAGAAAAAAAAGCTCGAGGTAGCGCGCGAGTGCATTGCGCGAGTTTTTAGAGCGAGAGCGAGCGAAATAATTTTCACCTCTGGAGGCACCGAG
Source organism: Patescibacteria group bacterium (assembly GCA_038063535.1). GTDB lineage: Bacteria > Patescibacteriota > Minisyncoccia > Phycocordibacterales > UBA9973 > UBA9973. The sequence continues at coordinate 27,371 of JBBTUV010000004.1, forward strand.
AGCAATAATTTGGCCATTCTTGGGATGCCGAGAGGGCATGTTGTCACCACCAACATAGAACATGCTTCAGTGCTCGAAGCTGCAAAGCAGAGGGGCAAGGTGACATTCGTTCCCGTCGAAAAAAATGGCATCGTCGACCCCCGAAAAATCCGAGACGCACTTCGGGGTGATACGGTGCTCGTCTCGGTTATGTATGCAAACAACGAGATCGGAACTATCCAACCTATCCGAGAAATTGCAAAAGAGATCCGGCACTGGAATAAAAATCACAGCAAAAAAATATATTTCCACACGGACGCAGTCCAGGCGGTGAATTATTTGCCCATCAATGTTGAGAAGCTCGGCGTGGATTTGATGAGCCTGAATGCTGCAAAAATTTACGGCCCGAAAGGGGTCGGTGCGCTTTACGTCCGGCAGGGTACACCGCTTCACCCGATTATGTTCGGCGGCAATCAGGAAGGGAAGCTTCGCCCAGGGACGGAAAATGTCGCCGGCGCTGAGGCACTTGCCGAAGCGCTCGAAGAAACAGAAAGAATAAAAGAAAGGGAGATAAAACGCCTCACCAAACTCCGAGATTATTTTCTCCACCAATTGGCACGGTTTGATTTTGTCGTAAACGGCGACTTGGAAGCAAGGCTTCCAAACAACGTGAATGTCTCGGTGACCAAAATCCCAAGCGATCTTTTGGTGATTGAACTCTCCGCGCGAGGGATCATGGTTTCCGGCAAGAGTGCCTGCAAATCAGGCGACGAGAAAGCTTCGCACGTACTTAGAGCGATTCGCGGGCGCGTGGCCGAGAGCGAGGGGTCCTTGCGATTTTCCCTAGGGCGGGGGACGACAAAAAAGGATATCGAGCGGACAGTCCAGGTGCTCGCCCAGATATTTGCAAAGCTAGAAAAGTGGTATCATTAAGAAATGCACGGCGAGGAGAATGTTATCAAGAAGTTTCATCCTCATCCTCTGTTTTATCTTGGCTTTTACCTTGGCGGGCCCATTCTCTCCGGGGTGGGATATTATTTCTTCACTCCGCTCGCATGGGCGGGACCCCTCATTATAATTCTTGGAGAACTCCTCCGCCGCGCGGAGACATACTATGTGACCGAAGATGGCGTGGTCCACGAATTTCATTTTCTCGCCACTCGTAGAGTTTCCGCTGAGTATCGGAGGATACAAAACATCGAGGTCACTCAGTCGTTCTTGGAGAATTTGCTGGGGGTGGGGAATATTCACTTCGATACTGCTGGCGCCGACAGGACCGAAGTTAATTTCCGCGGGGTAAAGAATCCATACCGCATTGAAAAGATCGTCCGCGAAAGAATTGCCAGCTCAGCTTAAATTTTGTGCTATAATGCGCTTATGGACATCAAGGACCTGAATAAATCACAGCTCATTCTGCTTACCCTTTTACTTTCCTTCATCACCTCGATCGCAACCGGGATCACTACGGTCACGCTTCTTCGGGAACCTCCATCAGCCACAACTACTCCGATCAGCCGGGTGATCCGGCAGACCGTGGAGAGAATCGAACAAGTGCAGGGCAAGACCGTGACCGAGACGATTGTCGTCAAAGAAGAAGATCTGGTGGTGGACACGATCGCGAACAATCAGTCCGCGGTTTTCTCCGTTTCTAAGGAGGGATTTAACGAGCTCGGAGCTCAAGCAGAAGTTTCCGCCGGCCGCGGGTTTGCGGTGACTCCCGAGGGAATTGTCGTCGTTGATTCTGCCCAAGTGTTCGAAGGAGGGACGTATTATCTTACGAACGCTAGCGGAAAATTCCATGCCGCATTCCTTGCAGCAAATAACGCGGGTTTCAGCCTGCTTGAACTCGGGGCGCCATTTGAGGAAGGAGTAAAGGCAACCTTCAGCGTTCCCGTCGCCGGCGATCTCTCTGCGATGAAGCCCGGGCAGAAGGTCATAATCTTGGGTGAGACGATCACTTCTTTCATTCTTGACAGCAACCAGAACATGAAGATAAATACCAGCAAGTCAAATGCCGGAGGATTGGTTCTCAATCTTGACGGCCAAGCGCTCGGCATTGCGCTTACAAGCGAGACCGCATCCTTTGCTCCAATTTCGGCGATAGACGAGGCAGTCAAGGCTCTTGCCCCTCCCCCAAATCCCTAAAAAAGCTTTACAAATTGAAATTTATAGTATATAATGGCCCGAAAATGCCTCCCCTTAACCGTTTTACAACCAAAGCGAAAGACGCGATCAAGAAAGCTCACGAGCTGGCGATAGAGCGCGGCCAAAACCACGTCTCTTCGCTTCATCTCTTGGCAGCGCTCTTGCTCCAGGAAGAGAGCATGGTGAACTCGATTCTCGACAAGATCGAGGTGGATACGATGTTGCTTACCGACAACGTGCTTGAGGCGATCGAACTCCCAGAAACCCGCAGCACACTCTCGCCTTCCTATCAGATATATTTGAACCCTGACCTCGCGCAAGTGATCGAGGCAAGCGCGAAGCTCGCTGAATATCTCAAAGACGATTTTGTTTCGACCGAGCACCTTTTCATCGCGATGCTCGAGGTTCCCGGGGAGGCGAAGGAAACTCTCTCCCGTCACCGTATCGGCAAAGATGGGGTCATGAAGGTGCTTGAGGAACTTCGCCGCGAGAATGTTACTGATGTCTCTGAGCCGAAACGCTTCCGCCTGCTTTTAAAATACACCCGCAACCTTACCAAACTTGCGAAAGAAGACAAGCTTGACCCGGTGATCGGCCGCGAAAACGAGATCAGCCGGATCATGCAGATCCTTTCCCGCCGGACGAAGAACAACCCGATTCTAATCGGAGAAGCCGGCACCGGGAAGACCGCGGTGGTAGAAGGTTTGGCTCAGCGGATCTCGAAAAACAGCGTTCCGGAGTCGCTACGGGATAAGGAACTTGTTTCTCTTGACCTTGGCTCTTTGATCGCCGGCACGAAGTACCGCGGCGAATTCGAGGAGAGGCTCAAGGGCATAATGAAAGAGATCGAACGCGCGGAAGGGAAGGTCATTCTTTTTATCGATGAGATTCACACGATTGTCGGCGCCGGAGGCGCGGAGGGGACACTCGATGCCTCAAACATGCTCAAACCCGCACTCTCGCGCGGAGAGCTTCGCGCGATCGGGGCGACAACTCTGAAAGAATACCAGCGACACATCGAAAAGGATCCCGCGCTCGCGCGGCGTTTCCAGCCGGTCTACATCGATGAGCCTTCAGTTGAGGACGCGATTGCGATCCTTCGCGGCCTCAAAGAAAAATATGAGCTGTTTCATGGAGTCCGTATCACCGATGATAGTATCCTCGCGGCGGTAAATCTCTCCGCGCGTTACATCACCAACCGATTCCTGCCGGACAAAGCGGTGGACTTGATCGACGAAGCATCTTCCTCTCTGAAAATTGCGCTCGAGAACAAACCCCCGGTGCTTGAAGACGCCCACCAGCGGATCATGCGTCTGGAGATAGAAAAGGAGGCACTGAAAAAAGAAACCGAGAATAAAGAAGCCAGGAAGCGTATAAAGGAGATCGACAAGGAGATCGGAAACCTGAACGAAAAAACAAAAGAGCTCGAGCTCAAGTGGCAGAACGAGCGCAGGGCGGTGATCGAGATCCGTTCGATCAAGAAGGACCTCGAGACGATGCGCCTGGAGGCCGAGAACGCGGAGGCCCGGGCGGACCTCGCGCGCGCAGCAGAGATCCGCTACGGAAAGATCCCGGAAGCGAAGAAAGAACTGGAGACGAAACTTACACGCTTGAAAAAACTGCAAAAGTCGCGCCGCATCCTCAAAGAAGAAATTACCGCCGAGGATATTGCCGAAGTTGTTTCTCGCTGGACCGGGATACCGCTTACCAAGATGCTGGAGGAAGAGCGGGCGAAACTCGAACGGATGGAGGAGGAACTCCGGAAGCGCGTGGTTGGCCAAGATGAGGCGATCAAGCGGGTGGCGGATGTTATTCGCCGCTCCCGCGCGGGCATTTCCGATCCCTCGCGGCCGATCGGCTCGTTCATATTCTTGGGGCCGACCGGTGTTGGGAAAACAGAGCTTACCAAAGCGCTCGGGCAGTTCATGTTCAACTCTGACTTAGCCGTCATTCGCGTGGATATGAGTGAGTACATGGAGCGACATAGCATTTCGAAATTAATTGGCTCGCCCCCAGGCTATGTCGGATACGAAGAAGCGGGTCAGCTGACCGAAGCGGTGCGGCACCGGCCGTATGCAGTTGTCCTTTTCGACGAAGTGGAGAAGGCGCATCCGGAAGTTTTCAATATGCTCCTTCAGGTGATCGACGAGGGCAGGCTCACCGACGGCAAAGGCCGGGTGGTCAATTTCAAGAACACCATTATTATTCTCACTTCGAACATCGGTTCGCAATTCGTTGAGAAAATGGAATCGATCGGGTTTTCCAATAATTCGGATATGCAGGATTACGGCCGAACCAAGGAGAAAGTGCTCGAGGCATTGAAGGACCACTTCCGCCCGGAATTCTTAAACCGACTAGACGAGATCATTGTCTTCGATATTCTCTCGCCTGCGGCGATCAGGGAGATCGTGGATCTGCGCGTTCAAGTGGTGAAAGACAGGCTCGAGGGCAAAGGCATCGCTTTCAAAATTTCGGAGGAAGCGCTCCTCTTCCTGGCGCAGGCTGGCTATGACCCGCATTACGGCGCGCGGCCCTTGAATCGCCTGATCCAGAACAAGATATTAAATCCTGTCGCCACTCATATCATCTCAAACGAAGTAAAGAAAGGGGACACGGTAGTGGTTTCCGCTAAAGCGGGCGAGCTCGTCATCCAAACTCAAAAAGGCGGCCCCGCCAAAGGACGGGCAGGTAGCGTTAAAAGCCCGATCCGCGTCCAGCCGAAATCTTCAGCCTAGAACGTACACCTCCGAGCCTTCTGGAGACTTCTGGGAGAGCTTGACCGCAACCTCTTGGCCCTTCTTACCTGCTTTTATCACCTGATGATCAAGCTGTATTGACTCCACGGTGTCTTCAAATTCTTGCTCACCGTGCCTGACCATAACTTTGTCTCCCACCCCCAAAGCACCGGAGAGTTTGATTACCCCGACGCTTATTTTGTCGTACCAGTGGACGACTTTTCCAACCAATTTTTCCGCCATATTTTTATCGACGTTTAACTACGACCTTTTTTATAGACTATTACAAACTGCCCAATAAGTCCAATTTGTGCGCCGGGAGGGATTCGAACCCCCGTAGCCCGAAGGCGATTGGTTTACAGCCAATTGCAATTGACCACTCTGCCACCGACGCATGCCTATAAAATAACACAAAAAAACCCTTCGCGCATCTTTTTTGTTGTTATTTCTGTAAAATATGTTATTATTTCAAAAAGCCCCCGGGCTTTTTTTATATGGAAATTAGAAATATAGCTATAATCGCCCATGTGGACCATGGCAAGACCACTCTAACCGATGCTCTAATGAAGCAAAATGGAATACTCTTGGATGAGGGAGTGTCTATGGACTCAAACGCTCTGGAAAAAGAGCGCGGTATTACTATATATTCCAAAAACACATCAATCTATTACAAGGGTACAAAGATAAACATCGTAGATACTCCTGGCCACGCGGATTTCGGAAGCGAAGTGGAACGCGTTTTGCGAGCCATTGATTCGGTACTTCTTTTAGTGGACGCCGTTGAAGGTCCCATGCCTCAAACCAGGTTCGTTCTGAAAAAATCTTTAGAGCTGGGACTCCAGCCGATTGTGGTTATAAATAAGATAGACAAGTCAGCTTCAGATCCGCACCGAGTGCACGATGAAATTCTGGGATTGTTTTTTGAACTGGGTGCTTCTGAAGAGCAAGCAAATTTTGAGACGATTTATGCTATTGGGCGAGAGGGGAAAGCCTTTAAAAATCTTGGTGATACGTCGGCAGACCTGTCTCCACTGCTAGACTTGATTCTAGAAAAAGTTCCACCAGCTTCAAAGAAAGAAAATGAAAAGATGTCGGCACAGGTTTTCAACTTAGCTTATGACAATTTCCTAGGCAGAATGGCAGTCGCGCGAATTTATTCGGGTCAAATGAAATCCCCCGCCGCTGTTTTTGTGAAGGGCGAGAAGGGAAGTCGTGCAGGTAAGATCACGAAACTTTTTACCTTCGAGGGAATAAGCAGGAAAGAAGTCGAGAAAGCTTTATCGGGCGACATAGTGCTCTTGGCTGGTATTCCAGACATATATATCGGTGAGACCATTTGTGAAGATGAAACGGTAGAGGAAATGCCACACATTGCTATCGACGAGCCGACGCTCTCACTCAATTTTTTGGTTAACGACTCTCCATTTGCTGGTCGGGAAGGAAAGTTTGTAACTTCAAGACAGCTTAAAGAAAGATTAGAAAAAGAACTTGAGATAAATGTCGGTCTTAGAATCAATTTTTCACCGGATCAGGGTGAAAAAATGGGGCCGAGCTTTTTTAAAGTTTACGGTCGCGGTGAATTACACATTGCTATCCTTCTCGAAAATATGCGACGCGAAGGATTTGAAATGCAGGTTTCGGAACCAGAAGTAATTATCAAAGAGAATGATGGCGAGCTTGTCGAACCATATGAAGAACTAGTTATTGACGTACCTGTAGAATCAAGCGGAAGCGTTATTGAAAAAATTGGCAAGCGTAGAGGCATCATGAAAGACATGGTAGAGAAAGAGGGCATAGCTCGAGTTATTTTTGATATCCCAACTCGCGGACTTCTGGGGTATCGTAGTGAGTTTATCATCGACACCAAAGGGGAAGGTATCATGTCTTCTCGTGTCACTGGCTTTCGAAAGTACGCAGGGGATATAAATAAGCGCGAATTCGGCTCGATGGTTTCGATGGTGTCCGGCAAGGCAGTCACCTTCTCCCTTGCAAATTTACAAGAACGTGGTATTATGTATATCGAGCACGGAGCCGAGGTATATGAGGGCATGGTCATAGGGAACGTGTTAAAAGGGGAGGATATGTCAGTAAACCCTACCAAAGGCAAGCAGCTTACCAACATGCGTGCTTCCGGTACCGATGAGGCTTTGTTTTTAAAGCCTGCTTTTACTTTAAACATAGAAAGGGGCCTAGAAGTTATGAATAGAGAAGAATATCTCGAAATCACTCCCGAGTCCGTGAGACTTCGCAAAAAGTACCTCACCGAACTAGATCGGACAAGGCAGGGGAGGCAAAGCAAGAGATAGTAGATTTGACACTGGGCCGGCATTGTGTATAATTAAGGGGTAGACTTTCTCAAATTTATGGCAAAGGTATCCTTCAAACCCAAGCAAGTCACCAAAAGAATCACTTCCCATCTTCATGACCGAGCGAACGATGTTATCATGAGCCGCTTCGGTCTCACTCCGGACGCGGTCCGGAAGACTCTCGAGGAGATCGGCAAGCGTTACAACATTACCCGCGAGCGAGTCCGTCAGATCGAAGACGCGGCCATCGCGCTTATCAAAAAGTCCGAAGCCTACAAACGGGAACAGGTAGCCTTCGATGAACTCAAAGAGCTGATCGTCTCACTCGGTTCGATCGTCGCCGAGCACGAGTTGCTTTCGCACATAAGCGATGATAAAGCGACCCAGAACCATATTCATTTTTATCTTGTCTTGGGCGATACTTTCAAAAAACATCGTGAGGACGAGCATTTTCATGCGCGTTGGAGCGTGAACGACGCGGTGGCGGAGAAAGTACACGACGCACTGAAGCGTCTTTATGCCTCCCTCTCGGACGAAGATCTTGTCCCGGAGTCTGAGATGATTAAAAGATTCCTCGAGCATTTGAAGGACGCCTCGGATCATTATCGGGACGAGGAGATTGCCCGCAGATGGCTGCGTATCTCAAAGACCATCAAGAAGAATCCCTTGGGCGACTGGGGCAAGGCGAGCTCTCCGAACGTCCACACTCGTGGCGTGAAAGATTACGCGTTCCTGGTGATGCGCAAGCACGGCTCGCCGATGCATTTCCGGGAAGTTGCCGACGCGATCTCGAAAACTTTCGGGAAGAAGACTCACTACGCCACTTGCCACAACGAACTGATCAAAGACCCGCGCTTCGTCTTGGTGGGGCGGGGGATCTATGCGCTCGCCGAGTGGGGCTACAAGCCCGGCATCGCTCGCGAAGTCATCAGGGATATCCTCAAGCGCGAAGGTCCGATGAACAAGGACGACGTCATCGAGCGGGTGATGAAAGAGCGCTACTTCAAGAAAAATACTATTCTCGTCAACCTGGTGAACCCGAAGTATTTCAAGAAAAACAAGAACGGCCTCTATTCGCTCGCCGCATAGTAAAATATAGAAATGCCCATTTTCCCCATAGTTTTCATGCTCTTCGTCCTCCCGTTCCTGATCATCCAGGAGGGGTATAAGATGCTCAAGGGTGCTCTCTCCCGCCCGGGTTTCGCCAGGAATTTTCTCTATATTTTGGTGCTCTTGCTTGCGCTAGTCGGCATCTCTCTCTTTCTCGCCGGCTTCTAGATTTCCTCTTTTTATACTAAAATATAGGCATGGACGAGCTTTTTGATTTCCTCGAGCATCATCTCCCCAAGATCCTCCTGGTCGTTATCGTCGCATTCCTTGCCTGGGTGCTTTTCCGAGCCGAACTTCTTTTTCCGCTTCTGGGTACGATTATCCTCGGCTGGATCGGCTGGAAGGTATGGGTGCATTACGTCCAGCAAGACTTCATCTCCGGCATCGAGTGGGTGCTCCTTGAGATAGTGCCACCGCGGGAGGTCATGCGCTCTCCGAAAGCGATGGAGCTTTTTATCACCAACGCTCTCTATCACCTTTCTTTCAAAGGGGGCAAAGAAGAGTTCTGGCAGGGCGCGGTCTGGTTCTGGCATTCGCTCGAGATCGCTTCGATCGAGGGGCAGGTGCATTTTTATGTCCGCAGTCCGTCGCGCCTCCGGGGCCTCATTGAAACACAGTTGTACGCGCAGTACCCCCAGGCGCAGGTGCGGGTGGCGGAAGATTACACGCTCGCCGTGCCGGAAATTTCCCAAAATAGTGAATGGAACGGCTGGGGTTGTGAATTCAATCTTGTAAAAAGCGAGGCTTACCCGATCAAGACCTACACCGATTTCGGTTTGGACAAAGATCCCAAAGAAGAATACAAAGTGGACCCGATCTCTCCGGTGATCGAGTTCTTCGGCGCACTCGGCAAGAATGAGCAGGCGTGGCTCCAGTTTGTGATCAAGCCCGCGGGAGCCACCGGCGGCACGAAACATAAACGGGATTGGGTGAACCAGGCGAACGACACCATGAAAGATTTGCTCCGGCCCTACACTCGTACGCAAAGAGGCATAGAAGAGGGAGAAACTGCACTCGAGATCCGCGCGCCGAAATTCTACGACAACGTTATCACCGCTATGAACATGAAGACAGGCAAGCTCGGTTTCGAAACGGGCATCCGGCTCGTCTACGTGGCCAAGAAAGAACACTTCAGCATGAACAATCGCCGCGACATCCGTCTTATTTTCCGCCAATACGCCAAGCCCGATTGCAACGAGCTCCTGCGCATAAATTCCGCGCAGGCGGACCGCTACAGCGGCGTCTTTTCCGCCTCGCCGAAGACCGTCATGATGCTCGCAAACAGGATGGTGCATGAATTCCGCGACCGGGCATTCTTTCACCTCCCACTCCGGCACCACATTTTCTCCCAAAAGTATTGGAGCTGGCCCTTTCCGACGTTTATCTCCATAGACGGCATCATCAAGGCTTACATTCATCACCATACCTTTATCCTGAACACCGAAGAGCTCGCGACCCTCTGGCATTTCCCGGGCCAGATCCTGAAAGTCCCGTCCCTCGAGCGCATCGAATCGAAAGAAGCTTCTCCGCCTCCAAACTTGCCGACATGATTTTTTACCAGAAAGCATTTCCGCTTGCGCTCGGCGCTGTTTTACTCATCGCGGGCGTGAATTATTTTCTCATCTCTCCGCCCGGCGATTTTCCGGAGGGGCGCATTGTTTCTCTCGAGCAGGGGATGAGCCTGCGAGCCGTATCGGCCAAGCTCAAAGAGGAAAATTTTATCCGCTCGCGAGTGGCGTTCGAAGCGTTCGTCATCATCTACGCCGGTGAGCGGCATGCCGTCGCGGCCGATTACTATTTCGAAAAGAAACTGCCGGCTTTTGAAGTTGCGCGCCGGGTCGCATTCGGCAAAAGCGCTCTGGCGCCGATCCGCTTCACCATCCCCGAGGGCTTCACCAACCAAGAGATCGCCGCCTCCGCCGCGCGCCTGCTCCCGAACTTCGTTCCGGAAATATTTCTCAAGGACGCGAGCGACAAAGAGGGTTACCTTTTTCCCGACACTTATTTTTTTATTTTCCGCGCAAGTTCGGAGGACGTGCTCGGGGCTCTGGAGAAAAATTATGAGAAGAAAATAGTACCGCTCCGGCCGGAGATTGCTGAATCCGGGAAAAGTGAAGACTCGATAATCACCATGGCCTCGCTCATCGAGCGCGAGGCCAAAGGCCTCGAGCGCGCTGTAATCTCGGGAATTTTGTGGAAACGCCTTGCGCTCGGCCGAGCGCTCGAGGTTGATGCTGCGCCGGACACTTACCAAAAGCGGGGTTTGCCGGAAGCCCCCATAGCCAACCCCGGCCTAGCTTCGATCAAAGCGGCCATCCACCCCGAGAACTCGCCCTATCTTTACTACCTGCACGACTCGGAAGGCAATATTCATTACGCCCGCACTTTCGAGGAGCACAAGAAGAATAAAGCGCTGTATTTAAAATAAGCATGAAGAAACTCAACCTCGCTTTCATAGATATGGAGATGACCGGGCTAAACCCAACCGAACACGAGATCCTCGAGCTTGCAGCCATCATAACCTCGCCGAATTTGAAAGTCCTCGACGAGTTCGAGGTGAAAGTAAAGCCCGAGCATATCGAGACCGCGGACCAGACATCGCTTAAGATCTCAAATTATAGCGCGAAAGAGTGGGGGAGCGCCGTCTCACTTCGCGAAGCGATGGAAACTCTGAACGCAAAGGCGAAAGATTGCGTCATGATCGCTCACAATGTCGCTTTCGACTCGCTTTTCATTGAAGCCGCGTTTGCGAAGCTCGGTATCGCAAACGCTCTGCACTATCACAAGCTCGACACTGTCTCGGTCGCCTGGGCGAAACTCCACCGCGAGCCAGATCTCGAGCATTTTTCCCTGCGCGAACTGTGCCTGCGCTTCGGCATCGAAAACCCGAAAGCGCACACTGCTCTCTCCGACGCCCGCGCCACTTACGCGCTTTACAAGAAACTCATGGAGCTCTGACGTAGTATAATTAGGAAGTTATGTCGGAAGGACCACCGAAAAATCCGAGAGATCGAATTCTCCATGAAAAGGAGCTCGCAAGGCATGGTGTCATCAGAGATCCTTTCAATGACTGGGCCGCAGTTTTAATGTTTGCTCGCCCCGGTTCGGACTCAGGTCTTCTTGCAGCGATCCCCACTTACGAAGCGAGCGTTCGCGCCCATCCTCTTTTTGCGCCGCATGCCGATTTTATTCTTGAGGCGAGCGATCCGGAGAAAGTCCGTAAGTACAACGAACTTGCGGCAATTTACAACCAGGAACTTCCTGCCATCAAAAGATCAAAGGACTATAAGCGGGCGAACGAGTTGGCACACGAAGCCATGGCACTTATCAAGCTCTAAAATTAAAATTCATGCCCGAGCGATTCAATTTTTTCAAAAACCCGAACGGCGCCTCGCGCCTAGTGGGTTATACTATGATGTAAGTAATCGACCTGTCCCGTATGAGGCTTCGCCTTCGTTCGGGACTACGTAATACTTTAAGTAAATGTTATAATATATTCCTATGAGCACAGCATCTCTCCTCTATCTCTTCGGGACACTAGGCGCGCTCGACACCCTTTATCTTATATATCACAAGATCCGGGGGACTGATGTTGCCTGCCCTTTCTTTCCGAAAGAGTGGTGTCGGACGGTGCAATACAGCCCCCAGAGTAAAACGCTCGGTATTCCCAATTCGTTTCTCGGCTTTGGCATGTATGTTGCGATTCTCGCGCTCACCTATCTCCATGCCGGCGGGGCAGTGGCCTTTTGGCCGATTCAGGCGATCGTAACTTTCGGCTTTTTGTTTTCCCTCTACTTTACTTACGTGCAGGCCTTTGTGCTTCGGGCGTTCTGCACCTGGTGCGTCATTTCCGCGATAAATTTCACAATCATGTTTCTCGCGGTCTGGTTTTCATAACTGCGAACAATGCCTGATCCGATAGAACATATCGATAAGACGCTGCGCGACGCGCAAGAGATGGCAGGGAAGTATACTCAGCCGGTCCTTAGGCGCTATCCGTTACTTTTCGCTCTTCTCCTTGCCTTCGGCGCGGCGGCTCTTTTTACCGGCTTTCACCTCTGGGCCGAGACGGTTCCACTTTTTCACGAACGGCCCGCGATTCTCATTTTCATCGGTGTAATCGTCCTTTTCCTCACCGGCACTCTCTACAAAACCCTCGACAAAGGCCCCCACTAACCCTACATCCCTACAAACTGGAGTTTGTTAGGATGTTGTTGCACTCTTGATATGTTACAATCTTCCGTTTTTCCACTTTTAAATGATATAATCCCGGTATGAAAGGTTATGTGGACAATATCGAGAAGCTCGCGCTTGCGAACGACAATTTTCGCAAGGTCCTTATCGTAAACGGGAGGGCGGAGCCGATGAAGCTCTATACTCTCTATATGCCCCCGCACCACAGAGACGGGGTTGTCCACAAGACGAAGGCGGAAGCCGAAGCGGACACCGAGCACTGGCAGGGAGAGACGACCGAATAACCGATGATTAAAACCGCTGAATTTGTGAGCCCGAAGCATCCTGATAAGCTCTGCGATTTTATCGCCGATTCGATCCTTGACGTGTATCTTGCGAAGGACAAAGAAAGCCGCGGAGCGATCGAGGTGATGGGCGGGCACGGCTTGCTCACGATAAACGGAGAAGTTCGGAGCGGCGAGCGTCCAGATGTCGAGAAAATAGTGAAAAGGATAGTCGGCGAGGCTTATAAGGTGATAGTCAATATTGCTATCCAAAGCCCGGAAATCGCGCGCGGAGTGGATGCGGGCGGCGCGGGCGATCAGGGTATAATGCGCGGGTACGCCACGGCCGAGACCGCGAGCATGATGCCGCTTGAGTACGAACTTGCGCGGAACTTATGCATGAAGATTTTCGAGCGTTATCCTTACGACGGAAAAACACAGGTGACGGTCGAGAACGGCAAGGCCAAGATAGTGGTCGCGAGTTTTCAGAACACAAAGAACACCGAGCTTCTGCCCTATGTAAAAAGTATTATCGAAGCGGAGGAATATTTAATTAATCCCGCCGGCGAGTGGTCGCTCGGGGGGTTTGACGCTGATGCGGGGCTCTCCGGCAGAAAAATAATCGTGGATAATTACGGGCCGGAAGTTCCGGCGGGCGGCGGGTCTTTTTCCGGGAAAGATTACACGAAAGTCGATCGCTCCGGCGCGTATATGGCAAGGAAGATCGCGGTGGATTACCTCAAAAAATTCAATGCGAAGAAAGTCAAAACCGCGCTTGCCTACGCGATCGGGAAAGCCGAGCCGGTCGCGGCCGTCGCGAGAGTGGACGGAAAAGAGATCCCGATCGAGGGCTATGATCTCTCGCCTCTGGGGATCAAGCGGTTTCTCAAGCTTGATCAGGTGAAATTTGCGGAAACTGCGAACTGGGGCCACTTCGGGAGAGGATTTTCTTGGGATAAATAACTCTGGTATAATCTCGGGGTGAAAAAGGTGGTTTTTGTAGGATTATCCGGCGGGGTTGATAGTGCCGTTTCGGCGGCGCTCTTGAAACAGAAAGGCTACGAAGTAGTCGGGGTCTTTATGCAGACTTGGCATCCGGAATTTTTGGAATGCAACGAGGAGGAAGAGCGCCGCGACGCTATGCGCGTCGCGGCTGCGCTCGACATCCCGTTCCTTACTTTCGATTTTGAAAAAGTTTATAAAAAAGAAGTGGCGGACTATATGATAGCCGAGTACCGCGCAGGACGGACGCCGAACCCGGATGTGATGTGCAACAAGGAAGTGAAGTTCGGCGCGTTTTTGCGCAAGGCGCTCGCGATGGGGGCTGACTATGTTGCGACGGGGCATTACGCCAAGCTACGCAAATATAGCAAAAATTCGCCTTTGCTACACTTGCTGCGCGGGCGCGACGGCGCCAAGGACCAAAGCTATTTTCTTTGGACGCTCACGCAAAAACAGTTAAGTAAAATCTTGTTTCCCGTGGGGGATCTGAAAAAGAGCGAAGTGCGCAGGCTCGCGAAGAAGCTCGGGCTTCCGGTCTCGGAGAAAAAGGACAGCCAAGGCATCTGCTTCCTCGGCGAAGTTGATCTCAAAAAATTTCTTAAGCATTACATCAAAGAAAAAAAAGGAAAAGTTGTGAGCGATATGGGGGAGGTGATCGGCCGGCACGACGGAGTCTTTTTTCATACGCTCGGGGAGCGGCGCGGTTTTACTATCACCAAGAAAAGTCCAAAGGACAGGCCTTACTATATCGTCGGTAAGAATGTAAAAAAGAATATTTTAGTCGTTTCACAGAGATTTCCCCCTGACAAGGGGGAAGCAAAAGGGGTTCTGGAACTTAAAAATATTAATTGGATTTCGGGAGTTCCCAAAGAAAATAAAAAGTATACAGCGCAAGTCAGGTACCACGGGGAAAAAGTCCCATGCAAAATAAGCGGGAGGGGAGTCGTCTTCGAAAAGCCGGTCCTTGCGGCCGCGGGGCAGTCGGCGGTGATCTATGACGGGGATGTTTGCCTGGGCGGGGGAGTTATCATATAATTAGACAATGGAACAATTTTTCTCTATCGACGGCGATATAGTTCTCCGACTCGTGGTTGCGCTCGCGCTCGGCATGGTGATCGGCGCGGAGCGGTATCTCGTGCATAAAGAAGCGGGAGTAAAGACGCATGCGCTCATCTCGCTCGGCTCGGCGATCTTCGTGATCATCGGCCTCGCCGGGCCGGAGCCGGCGCGTGTCGCTTCGCAAATCATCGTCGGCATCGGATTTCTCGGAGCCGGCTCGATCATTTTCCAAGGTTCACGCTTGACCGGGCTTACTACGGCTGTGGGCTTTTGGGTTACCGCCGGCATCGGCATGGCGGCGGGGTTTAAATTCTATTCGCTTGCCGTTTTGGCGACAATCCTTACGCTTTTCGTGCTCGTCGCCGGCAATTTTATAGAGAAACCGATCAGAAAAATTTCAGAAGAGGCAGATCAAAACAAGGTTTAGCATGGATGCAAATGAGGTCAGAGATAAGTTCCTAAAGTTTTTCGAAAAGAGAGGTCATAAAATAATTCCTTCTTCTTCACTTGTGCCGGAAAACGACCCGTCGGTGCTTTTTACCACCGCCGGCATGCAGCAATTCAAGCCCTACTACACGGCGCCCGAGAACGCGGTCCGTGATTTCGGCGCGAAGAACGTCGCCTCGGCGCAGAAATGTGTCCGTACCTCGGACATCGACGAAGTCGGCGACGACACTCATCTGACATTTTTCGAAATGCTCGGGAATTTCTCTTTCGGCGGATATTGGAAAGAAGAAGCAATAAAATACGCGCACGAATTTATCACCAAAGAGCTCGGGCTCAGGATAGATTACGTTTCTGTTTTCGAAGGAGATGCAGAAACTTCTGCCGACGAAGAATCGCGAGCAATTTGGGCGGAAATCGATTCGAGCCTGGAAATCAAGAATCACAATCGAGCAGATAATTTCTGGGGTCCGACCGGGGAGGAAGGCCCCTGCGGTCCGACGACGGAGATATACGTAAATGGAGTGGAAATTTGGAATCTTGTTTTCAACGAATTTTATAAAACCAAAGACGGAAAGTATGAAAATCTAGAAACAAAAGGAGTAGATACAGGCATGGGTCTAGAGCGTCTCTTGGTGCAGATCCAAAAGAAAACTAATGTCTATGAGACCGATCTCTTTGGCGGAGAGAAAACGAGGGAAGAAAGAATTATCGCCGACCATGTAAAGGCATCACTTTTTTTAATAGCTGACGGCGTGAGGCCTTCGAACACCGGTGCGGGCTACGTGCTTCGCCGTCTGATACGTCGAGCAGTCCGGCTTTCTGAAAGACCGCTGGCGGAGGCCGCGAACAAAATAAAAAATATATATTTAAATATATACGATCTTGATGACGAGGGAGTTATCGAGAAAGAAGAAAAAAAATTCCGGGAAACACTCGCGAAGGGGCTCAAGGAGTTCGAGCGCGGCACGGACCCCTTCGTTCTTTTCACGACCTACGGCTTTCCGATCGAGCTTACGCTTGAGCTTGCAAAAGAAAAAGGAAAAATAATCAACCTCGAGAGTTTCGAGCAAAAAATGGTGGAGCATCAGAAGCTCTCGCAAACCTCGAGTGCCGGCATGTTCAAAGGGGGGCTTGCCAACAGCGAACCGAAAACCATTCGCAATCATACTGCGCATCACCTGCTCCTCGCTGCGCTTCAAGCAATTCTAGGGAAAAGCGTAAAACAGCGCGGCTCAAACATAAACGAAGAGCGCTTGCGGATGGATTTTTCATACGAGCGCAAATTGAGCGATGAAGAAAAGAAAAAAGTCGAAGACTGGGTAAACGACAAGGTCAAGCGGGGTTTAAAAGTAGAGAGGCGGGAGATGCCGCGCGAAGAAGCTGAGAAGCTCGGCGCGGAGATGGAATTCGGCGCGAAATATCCGGCGATTGTGTCCATATATATGATACTCGACGAGAAAGGTAACCCTCTTTCGAAAGAATTCTGCGGCGGACCGCATGTCGGAAACACCCGGGAGCTTGGAGAGTTCAAGATCCAAAAAGAAGAGGCGGTCTCGGCCGGGATTCGCAGGATAAAGGCTATTTTGCTATAATAAAAGGGATTATGGGAATTTTTTCTCGCGGGAGTAAAAAGACATTGGCGGCGGTTTTTGACATTGGTTCGTCTTCCGTCGGGGGAGCGCTAGTCGCGCTTTCGAAAGGTAAGGCGCCGGAGATACTCTTTGCCGCGCGTGAGCCGATACTCGTTCTTCCTGAACTTGACCCGGATCAATTCCTTTCGCTTACCCTGAAATCTCTCGAGGCCGTGGCGGCGGCTGTCGCGGCCAGTAAAGCAGGAGCACCGGAGAAAATTTTCGCTGTCCTCGGTTCACCCTGGTACAGCTCGCAGACTCGGATGATCCGGATGGAGAAGAACAGCGAATTTGCTTTTTCCGCGAAGTTGGCGGACGAACTGGTCGCCAAGGAACTTACTCAATTTAGAGAGGAGCACGAGCTCAAATATCTCGCTGACGAGGAAAAGGTTGTGCCGATCGAACTGAAAAACATGAGGATCGCCTTAAACGGATATGTTACGCCCGAGCCGATCGGCAAACGCGCTTCAAAGCTCGAGATGACGATATTCGTTTCAATGAGCGGCCGGCAATTTCTCAACAAAGTGAGAGAAACGATGGGAAAACATTTTCACCGGGACGAGGTTAAGTTCTCGTCTTTCCTTATGGCGTCTTTCACCGCGGTGCGTGATCTTTATCCAGCTTCGCAGTTTCTCCTCTTAGATGGGGGAGGCGAGCTGACCACGGTTTCGCTCGTGAAAGGGGATATTCTCTCCGAGTCGGGCACCTTTGCCATTGGGCACAACTTTATTATCCGGGAAACAGCACGGGAGCTGGGAAAGACCCTTCCCGACGCGAAGACACTTTTCATGCTTTTCAAAGAGGGGCATGAGAGCGAACGGCAGAAAGTGAAGCTTGAGAATGCGATCGGCGCAGCGCGGGCCAAATGGCTCGAAGCTTTCCAGAAGTCGCTTGCCACTCTCTCGGGAGATATCTCCATTCCCTCGGATGTTTATGTGACGGCAGACCCGGACTTCGCCGAATTTTTCGCCGATGCGATCAAGGGCGAGCAACTCTCGCAGTACACGCTGACCGATTCGAAACTCCAGGTCCATCTCTTCAATCCGGATTCGATCACCGGCAAAATGTCGTTTTCGGCGAACGCCCGGCATGACCCGATCCTCTCGCTTGAGTCGGTTTATATTAATCGCTATCTTTGATAAAATATACCAATGCCTAAAAATTTGCTTCAAGACTTCCGAATGAAAAAGGGTTCCCCCGAGGAAAAAGCCCCGCCACTCTCTCCGACTCCGCCAGCGAGGAATACGGAAAGCTATGAAAACTATTCCGACTTTTCCTACTCAGGAGAGGAGCCCGCTCCAGGCAGCCGGTCCAAGTACGGTCTCTGGGTTGTGGCGCTGGTTTCAGTCGGTTTTCTTCTCTTCGCCCTCTCCTTTTTATTTACGAAGGCGAAAGTCGTAGTTGTTCCGAAAAGCTTCGATGAAAATTTGAGCTTGAACCTTTCTGCGACGAAAGATTCGGCGGATCCCACCGCACTTTCTTACGATTTGGTAGTGCTTGAGGGCATCGAAGAAAAAAGCGTGGCGGCTGGTACGGAGGAAGATGTCCGCGTGCCTGCGACCGGACGAGTGGTGATTTACAATGCTTTCAGTACGGCTCCGCAGCTACTGGCGATCGAGACGCGTCTCGAGGGCTCGAATGGGAAAATTTACAAAACCGATACCAAGCTCACAGTCCCTGGCATGAAAGGAAGCTCCCCGGGCTCGATCGAAGTCGGCGTCTACGCAGCCGAAGCCGGGCCGGATTACAATTCCGAGCCGCTTGATTTTAAGATATTCGGATTCAAAGGAACACCGAAGTATACGAAGTTCTACGCGCGAGGGAAGGGCGAGATCTCAGGAGGATTCATCGGCAAGCGTACGGTGGTCGCTCCGGCGGACCGCGATCGGGCGGTAGCTGAGCTCAGGATCGGCCTCCAATCAAAACTTTACAAGAAGGCAGCGGATCAATTGCCCGCCGGATTTATTCTTTTCAAGGGCGCAACGGTGCTCGATGTGCCTGAATCAGGAATTTCCGCGGAGCCAGACGCGAGCGGTGGAACAACGCTCTCGATCAGGGGCACTCTCTCCGGAGTTCTTTTTGACGAGAAGAAACTCGCGAAGAAAATTGCGGAGAATACCGTCCCGAAATACAACCAGGAAGATGTTTTTATTCCGAACTTCGGCTTGCTCGACTTTTCCCTGACCGGACTTGTCGGGGCGCTGGCGGAAGCGAACAACGTGGTTTTCAATCTCACCGGCCCGGCCAAGATCGTTTATGGGCTAGATCAGAAGAAAATAGCCGAAGATCTTGCCGGAAAGGCGAAAAAAGAATACAATGCGATTCTCTCCACTTACCCCGTCGTCTCCGCCGAGCTCGTCCTGCGACCTTTCTGGAAAACCTCTTTCCCCGAGAAACCGGAAGACATCGAGATCAAGGTGAACTACCCGCAGTAAATATTTATAATGAACGAACGCAAAAATGAAATGACGGTGCGGGGAGTGGTGACCGAAGCTCTACCTTCGACTTTGTTCCGGGTAAAAACCGGGAACGGCGGTGAAGAGAAAGAAATTTTGGCGTACCTCTCAGGGAAAATGCGGATGCACCGGATCAAGGTACTGATCGGCGACGCGGTCGAGATAGTACTTGACCAATACGGGGGAAAGGGCCGAATAGTGAAAAGGCTTTAGTCAAGATTGTAATAATTATAGGGATAGTGTATAATACCGGGGCAGTATAAACGAATAGTTATACGTTGAAAAATAAGGGTCTTTCCCTTGTTTTTCTCTTACACTGATTGAGTTATGAAAATTAGGTCGGCCGTGCAAAAAATTTGCGAGAATTGCAAGATCGTCAGACGCAAAAGACACTTGTGGGTCATTTGCACGAACCCCAAACACAAACAAAAGCAATAATGAGAATATCGGGCATCACAGTTCCAGATGACAAGCGTCTTCTAATCGGTCTCACCGCTTTTTACGGCATCGGCAGATCAAAAGCAAGGCAAATTTTAACGACTGCCGGGGTTTCTCCAAGCAAGCGCGCCAAGGAGCTTACTCCGGAGGAAGAGAGCAAGATCCGCGTGATCGTGGAAGCTACTTCGATCGAGGGAAATTTGAAAAGAGAGATCGCCGCGAACGTGAAGCGCTTGAAGGACATTAAAAGTTACCGCGGCATTCGGCATCTGCGCCGCCTGCCGGTGCGGGGTCAGCGAACCAAGACTAATTCCCGAACAGTAAGAGGGAACGTCCGAAAGACGATGGCCTCGGGAAGACGCAAGGAGAGCAAAACATAATTAGCGATGGGTAAAACAAAGATCGTAGAAGAAAAAAAAGAAGCGGAAGGAAACGCGAAACCGGAAGCAAAAACTTCAGCAAAAAGCTCGAAGAAGAAAATAACCTCCGGGGTCGTTTACATTGATGCCACTTTTAATAACACGAAAGTTCTCTTCACGGATAAAATCGGTAACACGATTTTTTGGTCTACCGCCGGGGCACTTGGATTCCGTGGAGCAAAGAAAGGAACACCTTTTGCCGCCGGTAAAGTGGGTGATCTGGTCGGCGGAAAAATGGCCGCGGCCGGGGTGGCGAATGCGGATGTAGTTGTGCGCGGAGTCGGATCTGGCCGGGAACCGGCGATCCGCTCGGTATCGGCGCACGGGATCGAAATAACTTCGATCCGAGATGCAACCCCGATCCCGCATAACGGTCCGAAACCCAAAAAGCCAAGGAGAGTATAGATATGATAAAGAAACCGAAATATAAAATCGCAAGAAGGTTGGGAGCAGGCGTTTTTGACAAGACACAGACTCCGAAATTTTCCGCTGTTTCCGGGCAATTCACGCGCGGCGGCAAGCGTCCGAAAGCGCTTTCCGAATACGCCAGCCAGCTCCTGGAGAAACAGAAGATCCGATTTTCTTACGGTATCACCGAGCGGCAACTCTCAAACTATGTTAAAAAAGCCACCGAAAAAGCGGGCACTCAAGCGGCGGTCAAATTCTATGAAGAACTCGAATCGCGCCTCGATAATGTCCTATATCGGATGGGGCTTGCGCCCTCCCGCCGAGCGGCAAGGCAGATGGTTTCCCACGGGCATTTTACAGTCGGCGGAAAGAGAGTGACCGTTCCTTCCTACCGAGTACGGCCGGGAGATGCCATCCGAGTCCGTGAAGGATCGAAAGGAAAGAAGATTTTCGAGGGTCTCGCGGAGAGACTCAAAGAATACAATTTTCCTACGTGGCTTTCGTTCGATCCGGGAAAGATGGAAGGGGAAGTAAAAGCTGCCCCGGAGAACACACAGACATTTATCGATATCGAATCAGTGCTTGAATTTTATAGTCGTTAACTTTTAGCTTTATAAACTTTATAACTTTTAACTAACAATTATGCCTGAATATAAAATCATTTTACCATCGAAGCCGAGAATTGTGAGCGAAGAGGGGAATAAGGGAGTCTACGAAATAGACGGCCTTTACCCGGGCTACGGGCACACTCTCGGAAATTCGCTCCGCCGGATCGTCCTCTCATCTTTGCCGGGAGCTTCGATCACTTCGATCAAAATCGACGGCGTAAGCCACGAGTTCCAGGCGCTTGACGGCATCCGCGAAGACGTAGTGGTGATGATACTCAATTTGAAAAAAGTCAGGTTTAAAATGCTCTCGGACGAGCCGCAAACGGTTACGCTTTCGGTCAAAGGTCCCCGAACGGTCACCGGGGGCGATATAGAGATCGGCGGTCAGGTGGAAGTGCTCAATCCGGAGCAGTATATCGTTGAAGTTACCGGCAAGGTCAATTTGAACGTCGAAATGCGGGTGGAGAAAGGTTTGGGCTTCATCCCGAAAGAAGTTATGCAGAAAGAAAAAGTGGATATCGGTACGATCGCGGTTGACGCGATCTTCACCCCGATCCGCCGGGTTTCTTATGAAGTCGAGAACATGCGCGTCGGCGACAAGACTAACCACAACCGGCTTCGGATCGTGATCGAGACGGACGGCACGCTCTCACCGCGTGAAGCGCTTTCTGAATCTATTACGATAATGATCCGGCAGCTCTCCGCGGTCGTGGATTTCAAAGAGGCTGAGCCGGAAACCGAAGCGGCTCCGACGGCCCAGGAACTTGGACTCCCGAGCACTCCGATGGCACCTTCGGGGGAGGCAGGGAGAGATTTCACTGATGTACTGAAGACCCGTACCGACAGCTTGGAACTTTCCACTCGAACGATGAACGCGCTCGTGGCTGCCGGAGTACGGACGCTTGGGGGCCTTGCCAGGAAGAAAAGGGAAGACCTACTTGAAATAGAAGGGATAGGGGAGAAGGGAATCACCGAGATAAAAAAGGTGCTCAATTCCTTCAGCCTTAATTTGAAAGAATAAAATGCGGCACCATAACGTCAATCGAAAATTCGGACGAGTACGCAAGCAAAGGAAAGCACTTCTTTCCTCGCTGGCTCTCAATCTCATGGTGCGCGGGAAAATAAGAACAACGGAAGCGAAAGCGAAAGAACTCCGGCCATTCGTGGAGAAGCTAGTAACCCTCGCGAAAAGCGGCTCGCTCGCGTCGCGGCGGCTTATCATCTCACGGCTTTCGAACCGGAGCCGAGAGACAGGGAAGCTCTTTACTCTTGCGGAACAATACAAAGAAAGAAAAGGCGGCTATACACGAATATTGAAACTTGGAAGGCGGGTGTCCGACAGCGCGAAGATGGCGATAATAGAATTTGTATGAAAAAGATCGATGCAAAAGGAAGAACCCTTGGCAGAGTCGCCTCCGAAGCGGCGGTAATTCTTATGGGGAAGGACAAAGCGAAATTCGAACGCAATGTTTATTCCGGTGAAGCGGTAGAAATCATAAATTCTTCGAAAATAAGGATTACCGCAAAAAAACTTGACCAAATCATGCACTTGCGCTATTCCGGTTATCCAGGGGGATTACGAAGGATGAAGGGGACGGAAGTGCGGGAAAAGAAAGGCATGAAGGAGCTCCTCTCTCATGCAATATACCAGATGCTTCCTTCCAACAAACTGCGAAGAGAAATGATGAAAAATCTAAAGATAGAAGAATAATATGGCCACAAATCAGACAAAATATTGGGAGGCGATCGGGCGAAGGAAAACTTCGACTGCTCGCGTGCGGATTTCTTCAAGCACGAAAAATTCACTTACGGTAAATGGGCGAGAAGTGAAAGATTATTTCAAGACAGATTCGGAGAAGAAAATAGTGAACGCGCCTCTTACTTCTCTCGAAACAAAATGGAATGTCTCTGTGAAAGTCTCCGGCGGAGGGACGCACTCGCAGGCGGAAGCTGTGCGGCACGGCCTCGCCCGGGCGCTTTCTCTCTTCGACCAGGCGCTGCGCCCGCCGCTTAAATCTCTTGGATATCTCAAACGCGACCCGCGAGCCAAAGAGCGCAGAAAATTCGGACTGAAGAAAGCCAGGAAAGCGCCGAAGTGGAGCAAGAGATAATTCTGTGTTAGTATAAAATTATGGCTGACGAACCCAGACAAAACGACGAAACAGCGCCGGAGGAGGATGACGTTGTCGAATTTGAATTTAACGAGGATGGGGAAGAGGATCTGAAGAAAACCTTGAAGAAACTGCGGGCGGACCTCAAGCAGACGAAAAAAGAAAAAGAAGAATACTTGACCGGTTGGCAGAAGGAGCGGGCGGATTTTATCAATTACAAAAAGGAGGAGGATAATCGCAAGGCGCTTTTCTCGGAAGCGGTGCGCGAGCGCATACTTACTCGTTTTCTTTCTATCATAGACAACTTCAATATGGCTATGGGCGATCGGGCGGCCTGGGAGAAGGTGGACAAGAATTGGCGCGTGGGGATTGAGCACATATATTCAGAGCTCGGTAAAATTTTCGAAGAATATGGAGTCAAAGCAATTGGCGAAGTCGGAGAAATTTTCGACCCGAGCATTCATCAGTCTATTGACGTTGTGCCGACTCCCGATAAAGAAAATGATCACAAAGTCGCCGATGTCATCCAGAGGGGCTACCGCCTCGGCGAGCGCATCCTCCGCCCCGCGCGAGTGAACGTATATGAGCACAAAGGGTAAATCCAAGAGACCCAAAGCGATCGTGATGTCCGGGTACGGGCTTAATTGCGAGGAGGAGACGGCGTTCGCATTTGGGCGTGCCGGTGGAGGAGTGGATATTGTGCATATCAATGACTTAATAAAGAAGCCTAAAATGCTCGCAGGTTACGATATTCTCGCTTTCCCGGGCGGCTTTGCCTACGGCGACGATACGGGGAGTGGCAAGGCCTATGCGCTCAAATTCAGGAACCATTTGGCGAAGGAGCTAAAGGCGTTCCTCGCGCGCGACACTCTTATCATCGGCATTTGCAACGGCTTTCAGATAGTCACGAATCTCGGCATTCTCCCCGGCGCGCTTACTTACAATAAAAATCCTATCTACATGGACAGATGGGTGGATCTCAAGGTTGTCGGAAAGTCCCCGTGGCTTACCGGCATAAAAAATATTTCATTACCGATTGCTCACGGGGAGGGCAGGTATGTGGTAGGTAGAGGCAAGAAACCATCTGTCGCTTTAAAATATGTTAAAGGAGAGATTTGTAAATTCCAGAGTCTCGAACCGAACCCGAACGGCTCGGAGAGTGCGATTGCAGGGGTTCTCGGTTATAATGGAAGAGTGCTCGGCCTTATGCCGCATCCCGAGCGGGCGATGTTTTTCCACCACTCGCCGCTCTGGCAATTGAAGAAGGAAAAATTAAAAAGGGGAGCCGCGAAAATTCCGGAGGATGGCGACGGAATTCTTTTATTTAAAAACGCAGTAAACTATTTTGTCGGAGCTTAAAGAAAAATGCGGAATAGTTGGAATTTACGCTCCGGGTCGGCCGGTTTCCCGCCTATGCTTTTTCGGTCTCTTCGCGCTCCAGCACCGTGGGCAAGAAGCTTCGGGGATTACTACGAATGCGGATGACAAACTGAAAACCCACATCGGGGCGGGTCTCGTAGGGCAAGTTTATAAAGAAGAAGATATTGATAATCTCTCTGGCTACATCGGCATCGGGCATAATCGATATTCAACTTCGGGCGGGAGCGTCTTCAAGCACGCCCAGCCAGTTTTAAATGATGACGAAACGTTCGCTCTGGCTCACAACGGAAATCTCCCGAGCGTTACAGCCCTCAAAGATTTTTTGAAATCCGAGCGAGCGCTCAAGGAGGACAGGAACGACTCGGAACTTATCTCGGACGCCGTAGATGTTTATCTCAAGAAGGGAATGCGGCTCGAGGGTGCGGTGGAGAAAGTTTTCCCCCTTCTTACCGGCGCATATGCGCTGGTGATGATGACGCGTGACACGCTTGTGGCCCTACGCGACCCGTTTGGCATGCGGCCGCTTTGTATGGGAAGTCTAGGTTCTTCAGGGGAAGGTTTTGTGGTCGCATCGGAGACCTGCGCTCTGAAGACGATCGAGGCCGGCTTTATTCAGGAGATTCTACCCGGTGAGATGGTGGTGATAAACCAGGAAGGACTTAAGTGCCACACCCTCGCCCCCGCGACGCCTAAGCATGATATTTTCGAATACGTTTACTTCGCCCGGCCGGATTCCGTGATGAACGGAAAGCTTATATACAGTGTCCGCAAGGACTTCGGCAAAGCCCTGGCCCGGGAATTTATAAAGAAGCACGGTAAAAAGTTCGAGATAGACGCTGTCGTGCCCGTGCCCGACACTTCCATGCCTGTGGCGATCGGCTTTTCCGAAGCGAGCGGGATACCGCTCGAGCTTGCGCTCGTCAAGAACCGCTACGTACACCGGACATTTCTCGAGCCGGACCAGGAGTCGCGCCGTGCGAGCGTTGCCCTCAAGCTCATACCTCAGCCTGAAGTACTCGCAGGCAAACGCATCGCTGTGATAGACGACTCCATCGTGCGCGGCCATACTTCAAGGAAATTGGTGCAGAGGCTCTATGAGAACGGCGCCAAAGAAGTGCACCTGGTCATCTCTTCGCCACCGATAAGATATCCGGATTTTTACGGCATCGACACGCCGAAGCAGACGGAACTGATAGCGGCCGGTAAGACTGTGGAAGAAATGCGGGAATGGCTTGGCGTGACCTCGCTTATGTTTCTCTCGCTCGAAGGCTTAGTGGAGGGGGTAGGCATACCGAAAGAAAATCTCTGCACCTCGTTTTTCACCGGCGAGTACCCTATAGACTTGAAAGAGCGCAAAAGTGAGGTCAGCTACGATGTCCCAAAAGATTAAATTGGCATTGCTGGTTCACGCAGGAGGAACCCAAACAAACTTGAAAGCGATACAAGAAGCCGTCCAGAAAGAGCGGGTCAATGCCGAAATTGCCGCCGTAGTTTCGGACGCGGAAGCTGTCTTGCCTGCGCTCACAGAAGCATCGCCCGACTATATCTGCCTGGCGGGGTGGAAAAAAATTATTCCCGATGAATTAGTCCAAAAATATCAGAATCGAATTTTGAATATTCATCCGGGTTTAATTCCGGATAAAATGGACGGGCAAGTCTTGAATCCCGACGGGACGTATGCTCTCTGGAACAAAGGCATGTATGGCGAGAGAGCGATCCAGAATTTTCTCGACAAGAAAGCAACCTATGCTGGCTCCTCAATCCATTTTTTGACTACAGAATTTGATTTCGGGCCAGTCCTAGGCAGAACATTTGAGAAAATTGAAGAGGGAGACACGGTAGAAACTTTGTATACTCGTCTGAAGAAAAAAGAAAATGAATTGTATGTAGAGGTGCTGGAAAAATTATGTCGAAATTGAAGATTTTAATAGTAGGCGCGGGCGGGGGCAGAGAGCACGCTCTTGGGTGGAAGATTGCGCAATCTCCGCGGGAGGGTAGGCTATTTTTTGCAAGGGGAAATGCCGGGACAGCCGAGCTTGGGACCAATTTAGATATAAAAGAAACAGAAATCACGAAGTTAATTGAATTTGGAAAAGAAAAAAGGATAAATTTAGTGCTCGTGGTCTCTGATGACCCACTAGCCGCAGGCGCAGTTGACGAGTTTCAAAGCGCAGGGTTTCGCACATGGGGGCCGTGCAAAGCTGCTGCAGAGCTCGAATCCTCAAAAGCTTTTGCGAAAAATTTCATGAAGCGGCACGGGTTGCCGACGGCGAAGTTCGAAGTCTTTACGAACTACGAGAGCACGAAAAAATATTTAGATACACAAAAGCTACCAATAGTGGTGAAAGCAAGCGGGCTTGCGCTTGGCAAAGGAGTGGTGATTTGTAAAACCAAAGAAGAGGCAAAAAAAGCTCTCGAGAATGCGCTGGTAAAAAAAGTTTTTGGCGAGGCTGGTAGGGAAGTAGTGATCGAAGAATTTTTGGAAGGTAGAGAAATTTCCATTCATGCATTTTCCGATGGGAGGCACTACTCAATATTCCCGCCGGCCCAGGATCATAAAAAGATTGGGGAAGGCAATACAGGCCCGAATACGGGAGGGATGGGCACAATCGCGCCCTTAACAGTCGATATGGTGCGCATTGAGAGAGAAATTATCGCACCTACATTTGCCGCGCTAAGGGAAGAGGGAATTGAATATAAAGGGGTGCTATACCCCGGACTGATACTTACAAAAGACGGACCAAAGATTTTGGAATACAATGCCCGCTTTGGCGACCCCGAGACGCAGACTTATATGCGGTTACTTGAAACTGACTTGCTGGATGTTGTCGATGCGTGCATTGATGGCAAATTGGATCAACTGGAGATTAAATGGAAAAAAGAATTTGCTTGCACAATAGTACTTGCCTCCGGAGGCTACCCGGGAGCGTATGAGAAGGGGAAAGAGATTAGTGGTATTGAGGAAGCGGAAAAAGACTCAAATGTTGTTATTTTTCATGCTGGAACGAAGGTGGTTACAAAACGTAACCTCCTCACAAATGGAGGCCGAGTGCTAGGAATTTCTGTAGTCGGCAAAACTCTCCAAGATGCCCTTAATACTGCCTACTCCGCCGCCTCTAAAATCTCTTTCGAAGGCATGCAGTACCGAAAAGATATAGGGAAATATTAATTATCCCAGGGGATTGAATGCTCGCGGGCGCGGCCGGTGCCGACGGCAATGATTTTGACATCGAGATCGGTGAGTTCGTCTTTTACATAGGTTATGTATTTTAAAAGTTCCGGTGAGACTTTACTTTTTTCTATTACACCAGAATTTTTCTCCCCCCAGCCGGGCATCTCTTCCATAATCGTCTCGGTCACATCGGAGAGATGAAGCGGGAATTCTTTTAGGGTTTTATCTTCGCATTTATACCCGGTTACCACTTTCACCTTCTCGCCGATGCAGATGTCCGCTTTGTTGAAAAATATTTTGTTTGCGCCCGAGAGCGCAATCGCGTGGCGAAGCGCAAATAGATCAAGCCACCCTACCATTCGCCTACGGCCGGTTGTGGAGCCGAATTCTCCGCCCGCTTCCTGAAATGCTTTCTCGAGCACCTCGTCGCGAATGCGGGAAGGGAAGGGTCCGCCGCCGACCTTGGTGGTGTAGGCCTTGATTACTCCATAGATATTGCGGAGGTAAGTGTGCGGCACCCCGAGTCCCAGGCAGGCGCCTGCGGGCAGGGTGTTTGAGCTTGTGACGTTCGGATAATCGCCGTGGTCGATGTCGAGCATCGCGCCTTGTGCCGCTTCGGCGAGGATATTTTCCCCCGATTCGAGTCGGTTGCGGATTTCTCGGGAGACATCAACGATTTTCAGTTTTTTTAGCGTCTCGGTCGCACTTACCCACTCGGCTTTTCGTTTTTCCAAATCCGCCGGAATTTCAAATCTGTGTTTATCTCGATACATCTCGAGAATATTAGTGTGAAATTCAGCAAGCTCTTTTTCTTTCGTCGCAAATTCTGGCGTAAGAATGTCGCCGACAAGAAGAATTCTTCGCGCCCGCGAGTCAGCGTAAGCAGGGCCCACACCGCGCATGGTGGTGCCTACGCCCTTGCTTCCTCTGGAACGGTAGTGCTCATCTGCCGCGTCTAAAAGGGGATGCATGTAGGAGATGAGTTTGGCTCTGCTCGATATATAGAGGCGAGGAGTTACGTCGAACCCGAGTTCTTTTAAGTCGGTTATTTCTTTAATGAGCGCAACAGGATCGACGACAACGCCGTTGCCGATGAAAAGCTCAATACTTTTTTGTAAACTGCCGGAGGGTATCAGATGCCCGACAAAAGTTTTACCTGCCCCGTTTTTTTCGGGGTCGCCGAGCTCGATAGTGTGGCCGGCATTGGCTCCGCCGTTAAAACGGGCTACGCCCGAGTAGGCGCCGCTTGAAAGCAAGGCATCGATATTCTTGCCCTTGCCCTCGTCCCCCCACTGTAGTCCGATGACTACATCTATTTTTCCAGCTTTACTCATTATTTTTCTTTTTTTACTTGGCTGTAATTCGGTGCCTCTTTTACGATTGCCACATCGTGTGGATGGCCTTCGCGCATACCAGCACTCGTGATCCGGACAAATTTCGCGTTTTTCTGGAGGGCGGAGATATCTTTCGCTCCGCAGTAGCCCATACCTGCTCGAAGCCCGCCGACCATCTGGTAGATCACGCCTCCCAGTTTTCCTTTATAAGGCACTCGCCCGACGATACCCTCGGAGACTAGCTTCTTCAAATCTTCGCCTTCTTGAAAGTATCTGTCTTTTGATCCGTCCGCCATTGCCTCAAGCGAGCCCATCCCGCGGTAAGTTTTATATTTTCTCTCTTCATAAACCATTGTCTCTCCCGGTGATTCTTCCGTGCCGGCAAAAAGGGAGCCGATCATGACGGAACTTGCTCCTGCGGCGATCGCTTTGGCTATGTCTCCGCTGTAGCGTATGCCGCCGTCCGCGATGACCGGAATGCTTCCACGAAGCGCCGACGCAACTTTGTAAACAGCCGAAAATTGAGGATAACCAACGCCGGCAATGATTCGGGTGGTGCAGATCGAGCCTGGGCCGATGCCGACTTTGACCGCGTCGGCTCCGGCTTTTGCCAAGAATTTCGCCGCTTCGGCGGTGGCGATGTTGCCGACAACGACTTGAATCTCCGGAAATTCACCCTTGACACTTTTTAGCATCTCAACCACGCCTCTCGAATGCCCATGAGCAGTATCGATTACCAACACATCCACTCCGGCTCTCACAAGCGCTCGTGCTCTCTCGAGGCTCTCTGGGATGACCCCAATCGCCGCTCCGACAAGCAGGCTTTTCCCTTTAACCTTGCGAACTTCGTCGGCTTGCCGCTCGATAGTTATGTTCTTATGAATGATGCCGACGCCGCCCTCCTCGGCCATCGCGATCGCAAGTGCAGATTCGGTGACCGTATCCATTGCAGCCGAGACGATCGGGATCTTGAGTTTGATTTTCTTAGTGAGGTAAGTCGAGGTATCAACTTCTCGCGGACGTACTTCCGAGTATTGGGGGACGAGCAGCACATCGTCATAGGTTAGGCCTTCGGGGAAATTTTCAGAGCCTTTGAAATTCATACGCCCTAGTATATCATATCCGTATGGGTAAAATCCAAGTTCTCATTGTTGACTATGGTAGCCAATACACGCTCGTAATTGGCCGGACCCTACGGGAACTTGGGGTGAGAAGCGTAATATTGCCACCAGGGAAAGCTGGCAAGTGGCTCAAAAAAAATAATCCGAAAGCAGTGATCCTCTCCGGTTCTAATCTATTTGTGGATAGGCAGGGCGCACTTCTTTTGCCCTTGGGTCTAGACAAGAAGGGAAAAAAATATTCTGTGCTAGGGATTTGTTACGGCATGCAATTGCTTGCCTATGAACTTGGCGGCAAAGTGGGAGGAAGAGTGGAGCACAGAGAATATGGCCCGGCGATCGCAGAGGTAAACACAAAGCATCCGCTTTTCAACAATGTTTCAAAGAGAACGAAAGTCTGGGCGAGCCATGGTGACACTGTGACTAAACTTCCGAAAGGTTATCACGCGATTGCGAGGTCTGCGGGTATTGCGGGCATGGCAAGCAAAAATGACAGAGTACTTGGCATTCAATTTCATCCAGAGGTGCATGATACGAAGGAAGGGAAAAAAATTCTAAAAAATTTCCTCCGGATGGCCGGCTACAAAAGGGATTGGGAACCGCTTGATCTGGTCAAAGAGATCCAAAAGGAAGTTCGCGAAATAGTCAAGCAAAATAAGGTTATTCTGGGGTTTTCTGGAGGTGTGGACTCTACGACGCTTGCGCGAATCCTCGCGCCAGTTCTTAAAAATAGACTCATTTGCGTCGCGATAGATACCGGCGGAATTCGAGAAGGGGAGCTAGAGGAGATCAGAAGAAACGCGCGAAGCGCGAGAGTGAAAAAATTGATTGTAGTGCGCGCCGAGAAGGAATTCATAAGAAATATCAAGAAGGCCATCGACGGCGAGGAGAAAAGAAAAAAATTTCGCGAAGTTTACCGGAAAATTTTTGAGCGCGAAATAAAAAAATACAAAGCAAAGTTCATAGCACAGGGGACGCTGGCGACCGACATTATTGAATCGGGACGGGTAGGGAAGTCGGCGATGATAAAGACGCACCACAACGTGGGGCTTCCGTGGAAAATAACGGATATTCATCCGTTTCGAAATTTATTTAAATATGAAGTTCGAGAGCTCGCGAAAGCACTAAAGCTCCCGCCTGCGGTCTACTCCCGCCAGCCATTCCCGGGCCCGGGATTATATCTTCGGGTAGTTGGAACGCCAGTGAGCAAGGAGAAACTCCAATTAGTTAGGGAAGCGGATAATACCGTTCGGGAAATTCTTGAGAAGCATAATTTGATTCGAGAAATTTCCCAGCTTATTGTCGCGCTCTTGGGAATAAATTCGGTCGGCGTGAAAGGGGATGAGCGGGTCTATGGCCACTCGCTTGCGATCCGTGCCGTGCAGACTTCAGACTTTATGACGGTCTCGGGTTATCATTTTTCCGATGAAGTGGTCGATGAGATAACCAGTGCGCTTACAAAACACAAGGGGATTGTCCGCGTTTTCTTCGATATGACCCCGAAACCCCCAGCGACAACGGAATTCGAATAATATGGAGAAGAAAAAAATCAAAACGGCGCTGATTTCGGTTTTTAATAAAGAGGGTCTTACGCCCGTTACCGAGCTCCTCAAAAAAAACGGCGTAAAAATTATTTCTACCGGCGGCACGGCGGAATTTATACGGAAGCTCGGTGCAGATGTCACAGAAGTGGAAAGCCTAACAAATTTTCCTTCAGTTTTCGGCGGGCGAGTGAAGACATTGCACCCAGCGATCTTCGGGGGGATCTTGAATCGCCGAGATAATCCTGAAGACCAAAAATCCAAATATGCCCATAAAATAGAGGATATTGACTTGGTTATTGTGGATTTGTATCCATTCGAAGAGAAACCAGAGATCGAGACTATAGACATCGGCGGGGTGTCGCTTATCCGCGCGGCGGCAAAGAATTATGAGGATGTGGTGGTAATCTCTTCTCGCGAGCAATACAAAGACCTAAAAATCGAAACGACGCTCGAAGAAAGGAAAAAACTGGCAGGGGAGGCGTTTGCGCGGACTTCAAGTTATGATTTTGCTATCCGAGAATATTTCCAGAGTATACCGCTTCGTTACGGCGAGAACCCGCACCAGAACGCGAGCTTTGTCGGCGACTTAACCGAAAGTTTTTCGCAACTTCATGGCAAAGAACTCTCTTACAACAACCTCCTCGACACCGAAGCGGTGATTGCCGTAATAAATGATTTCAAAGAGCCAGCTTTTGCGATCGTAAAGCACATGAATACTTGCGGGCTTGCGGTACGGCCGGAAGGGAAACTTTTGGAAGCATATCAGGCCGCGTATGCAGCTGATCCGGTTTCGGCATTTGGCGGGATTCTTGCGGCGAATCGTGAGATAGGGGAGGATGTTGCCAAACTCATCCGCGAGCAGAAACTTTTTGTAGAAGTCGTAATCGCGCCCGGTTTTTCCGAGGAGGCGCTTAAAATTTTAGAACAGAAGAAAGATTGCCGTATTTTACTTTGGCACGAGCCCCAACTACCCAAGAAACAAATTCGCAGTTCTTTTACTGGAATGCTCGTGCAAGATCGGGATATGCATGTTGAAACTGAAAAAGATTTGAAAGTTGTAACAACGAGAGCGCCGACAGAAAGAGAAAAAGAAGACTTGCTTGTGGCAGCTGTCGCCGTGAAGCATTTGAAATCAAACGCTATCGCGCTTGTCAAAGACAAAACACTTATCTCGATGGGCTGCGGACAGACTGCGCGCGTGGACGCGCTCAAACAGGCGATAGAGAAAGCTAAGAATTTCGGCTTACTACTCGAGGGCGCGGTAATGGCATCGGAGGCGTTTTTTCCTTTCCCGGATTGCGTGGAAATTGCCGGCGGGGCTGGTATCAGTGCCGTCATCCAGCCAGGTGGCTCCAAGAATGATCAAGCCTCAATTGACATGGCAAACAAGCTCGGTATGGCTATGGCCACCACAGGATATAGGCATTTTAAGCATTAATATGGTAGGATATTTTCATGATATCCAAAAATCCGCTGGTGGGCATAATCATGGGCTCGGATTCGGATTTGGAGGTGTTCGCCGAGGCGGCTAAGGTTCTCGAAGAATTCGGCATCTCTTATGACATGACGGTGGGCTCCGCGCACCGCTCGCCGGAGCGAGTGCAAAAATATGCTGGAGGAGCAGCGGGGCGCGGTATCAAAGTTCTCATTGCCGGCGCCGGAGGCGCCGCGCACCTAGCAGGGGTCATCGCTGCGCACACGACCCTCCCCGTCGTGGGCCTCCCGGTCAAAGCAAAGTCGCTCGACGGACTTGATTCGCTCCTCTCAACCGTTAACATGCCGCCGGGTGTGCCGGTCGCGACTGTGGGTATCAATGCCGGCAGAAACGCCGGATTACTTGCAGTACAGATTCTCGCCCTCTCTGACGCGATCCTTGTAGACAAACTTTCCTCATACAAGGAAAAAATGGCGCGCGAAAATGAAGAAAAAGGCAAAAAAATGAGCGAACTCGGCTATAAAAAATACCTCGATAATAAATAATGAAGAGCGATTATGCACAAGCTGGAGTGGACATAGATAAAGGGGAAGAAGTAGTGCGAAGAATAAAGAAATACCTGCCCGATATAGGAAGCTTCGGCGGGCTTTTTGATTTAAGTGGAATTTTGAAATCCTACAAACGTCCCTTCTTGGTGCAGAGTATCGACGGCGTCGGTACCAAGCTCACCGTGGCCAAGATGATGAATAAATACGATACGGTCGGCGAGGATATCGTAAACCACAGCGCCAATGACATTGTGGCTATGGGCGCGCGGTCCCTCACGTTCCTCGATTATGTCGCCAATGAAAAACTGGAGCCCGATGTGATGGAGCAAATTGTCGCGGGTATGGTCCGGGCTTGCAAAGAGGCGGGCATAGCTCTCGTCGGCGGAGAAACCGCGGAGATGCCGGGGACTTATGCGCCGGGCGAGCACGACATCGCCGGCTGCATCACCGGCATCGTTGAGAAAGATAAAATTATTACCGGGGAAAAAATTAAAGAAGGTGACGTAATTTTTGGATTTCCTTCTTCGGGTCTGCATACCAACGGCTATTCTCTTGCCCGCAAATTACTTTTCGATGTTGCTGGGCATGATGTAAGCACGCAAGTTCCCGAACTCGGCGAATCGGTGGGCGAGGCTCTGCTTCACGTCCACACAAATTACAGCGGGCCTGTCCTCTCGCTCCTTGGTGCTGGCGTGGACGTAAGAGGTATTGCGCATATTACCGGTGGGGGATTTATCGAGAATATTCCTAGGGTTCTGCCAAAAAATTTGGACGCGGAAATCAGAAAGGGAACCTGGCCGATACTTCCGATATTTTCACTTCTGCAAGAAATTGGCAAAGTTCCCGATTCGGAGATGTATAGAACATTTAATATGGGGATTGGGCTTGTTTTTGTAGTTGCTCCGGCGGATAAGGAAAGGGTTGAAAAAATGCTTAAAGGTTATAAAATTTACGGGATTGGTAAAATTATCAGGGGGGAGAAGAGAGTTAAATTTATATGATCGACATCGAAACAATAAAAAAACACATCGGGGACGTGGTAAGGGAAACGGATTTTCCGTTTCTCGGCGAGAAAAAGGTCGGCAAGGTGCGGGACGCTTATGCCAAGCCCGATCGCATCACTCTTGTCTCTACTGACCGGCATTCTTCCTTCGACCGCATTATCGCGCATATTCCCTTCAAGGGAGAAGTTCTCAACCGAACGAGTCTTTTTTGGTTTGATAAAACCAAAGATATTATTCAGAACCACGTTATTTCCTCACCCGACCCGAATGTAGTGATGGTGAAAAAGTGTAAAGTGATCCCTGTCGAGATGGTAGTGCGTGGATATATTACTGGCGTAACTTCCACAAGTCTTTGGACGCACTACGCGGCGGGCGAGCGCGATTTCGGGGATTTTGTGCTTCCGGATGGAATGAAAAAGAACGAGAAATTAATTGAGCCGG
Source organism: Patescibacteria group bacterium (assembly GCA_038063535.1). Taxonomy (GTDB): domain Bacteria; phylum Patescibacteriota; class Minisyncoccia; order Phycocordibacterales; family UBA9973; genus UBA9973. Next base: position 62,658 of record JBBTUV010000004.1, read on the forward strand.
TGTTAACGCCCACCACCAAGAGCGAGGACCATGACCGGCCGCTCACCTCGAAAAAAATCTTGGAAGAGGGAATAGTTGAGAAAGATTTATGGGAGAAGATGGCAGATACCGCACTCAAACTTTTTAGGCGCGGACAGGAGATAGCGTTTCGGCAAGGACTCATCTTGGTGGACACCAAGTATGAATTCGGCTTGGATGAGAAGGGGGAGCTGACATTAATCGACGAAATTCACACCCCGGATTCTTCGCGCTGGTGGAAGGCAGTTTCCTACGAAGGGCGCTTCAACGCCGGCGAAGAACCGGAATATTTTGATAAAGAATTTTTGCGACTCTGGTTCAAGGACCACTCCGATCCCTACAAGGACAAAGTTCTGCCGCCCGCGCCGCCGGAGCTAGTAGCGGAACTCTCCCGGCGATATATCGAAATATATGAGATGCTCACCGGCAAGAATTTCGACCACGATCTCTCGCAGACGACTCTTGAGCGCATTGCCAAGAATTTAAAAAACTATGTCGCTTAATTCCAGCTTAAATTCTCTGTCGCCGATAGACGGAAGGTACAGGAAGTTCAGCGAAGTTCTGGCGCCGTATTTCAGCGAGCGAGCGCTTATGCGCCATAGGATCATAGTGGAAGGGGAGTATCTGATCGCGCTTTCGGAAGCAAGAGGAGTTAACCTCCGTAGGCTCTCGACCAAAGAGAAGAAATTTATTCGTGGGCTATATAACCTCAAGGAAAAAGATGCGGAGCGAATCTCGGAGCTGGAAAAGACAACCGATCATGACGTCAAAGCGCTCGAATACTATATGAAAGAGAAGTTAACACGGACGTCGCTTAAAGATGTCTCCGAATGGCTCCATTTCGCGCTTACCTCCGAGGACACGAACAATATCGCTTACGCGCTCATGCTCTCGGAATCGCTCGAGAAAGTTATGGTCGCGAAAATAGAAGAGATTGCCAAGGTACTTAACAATCTTGCAAAACGATACAAGAGTCTCCCGATGCTTGCACGCACCCACGGCCAGCCGGCCAGCCCCACCACCTTCGGCAAGGAGATGAAAGTTTTTGCCGGGCGGCTCGAGAAGCAACTAAGTGTTTTACGAAATACTAAAATAGAAGCTAAGTTGAACGGCGCCACGGGAAACTGGAATGCGCATGTGATCGCATATCCAAAAGTAAACTGGATTAAATTCTCTGAAAATTTTATCCGAAAGCTCAAACTTGAGCCCAACTCGATAACTACCCAAATCGAATCACACGATAGCTATATTGCAGTCTTCGACACATTACGCCGGATAAATACGATCCTAATCGGATTCAATCAAGATATCTGGCGCTACATTTCAGATGATTGGATAGGGCAGACTTCAATTGGCTCGGTTGGTTCCTCCACCATGCCGCACAAGATTAATCCGATTAAATTCGAGAACAGCGAGGGGAATCTCGGTGTCGCGAACGCACTCTTTGAATTCTTCGCCCGCAAGCTCCCAATTTCGCGTCTGCAGCGCGACCTTTCCGATTCAACCGTCGAGCGGAATTTCGGAGTCGCTTTTTCTCATTCGCTAATTGCTTACGAGTATTTACTGAAAGGCCTAAGCACGATAAAAGTAAATGAGAAAAAGGTAAAAGAAGACTTAAATAATCATCCGGAAGTTATCGCCGAGGCGATACAGACAATTCTGCGACGCGAAGGCGCAAGGATGCCGTATGAAGAGTTGAAAGCCCTGACCCGCGGGAAAAAAGTTACCCTCGAAGATTTCCGAAAATTCATCGATAATTTGGATGTCTCCGAAAAAGTCAAAAAAGAATTACGTAAAATTACTCCCGCGAACTACACTGGGCTCGCTTCTCGTTTGACTTCTCCCTAGGCATCTAACTTCTTCACTTTAGTAAACTAGAGTACTTTACTTGGATAAAGTCAACAGGTTGGACCATCGCGGGGCTTCTTGTTTTATGGTAAAATATTTACATGAAGAAGTTGGCAATAATTTTTCTCCTGGTGGCAATTGTAATTCCCGCCATTTCTTTTGCTCAAAGCGGTGATACGGTAGATCGAGCCGGGGATCCGAACCCCGACGTGCCGACGAGCTATATACGAAGTTCGGAGATACGAAATATCCAAACGATAGTCGGCGAGAAAACTCCTGATTTCATTAAAAAGCCGATAATAGCCTCGATAACCTGGCTTGAGAATTTTCGCCTTACCGGAGCAGAGAGGAGCGAAGGCCAGTTCTACCATTTCGTTTTCGCAAACGTATACGTCTTCTACGGCATATTTATCGTGATCGTCCTTTTGGTGCTCCGCACGATTTGGCGTATAATTTTTTAATGGCCCGGCGGATCGCGTTCTCCCTAATACTTCTTACCTCGGTACTCTTTTTTCCTTTCTGGCTCTCGGTTATTTTAGCCTTATTCGGTATGATTTATTTCCGGCTTTATCTCGAAGCAATCACAGTTTTCTTCGTCTCCGACCTTCTTTTTGGAGTTCCGCAGGCGAGATTTGGGGGCATCACTTTTCTCTCCGCGCTCGTTTCTGCAGTTGTTCTCTTTTTAATAGAATTCATTAAAAGGCGTTCAATCTTATCTGCAAAGCAATGATTCGAAAATTTTTTACGAAAAGGAAAGTCAAGGAAGCAAATTTTTTCGTTGAGCCGGACGAGATATTTCTCGATTCCAAGAACATCGGCAATTTCGACCGCCAGCAATTCGAGGGCAGGCTTGAAAAATCCATTTCGAAAAATACCGTTCTCTTTCTCGGGCTAGCATTCCTTCTTGCCACTTTTATTTTCGGAACACGCCTAGGGTACCTCCAAATCGTGAAAGGAAACGCCTATCTCCTACGCAGTGAGAAAAATGTTCTCTCCCAAGACATAATTTTCGCCGACCGGGGAATCATCTACGATCGCAATAGAGTAGAACTTGCCTGGAACAAGGAATCGACCCGCGCCTATTTTTCGCCCGGATTCTCCCACGTTCTAGGCTATGTGAGCTACCCGGCGCGAGACTCAAGCGGGGTCTGGTGGCAGACGGAATTTATCGGGCGTGACGGCCTTGAGAAAGAATACAACGACAAGTTGAATGGAGTGAACGGTTCGAAAATAGTGGAAGTCGACGCGGCCGGAGAAGTGCACTCGGAAAACATCGTGAACGCTCCGGTGCGAGGGGAGGACTTGGTTACCACTCTCGATTCGCGTCTCTCGAGTGAGCTTTACCGCTTGATCAAGGGTCTCGCGGAAGGCAACGCGTTCACCGGGGGCGCGGGAGTGATCCTCGATGCGAGAAACGGGGAAGTGCTCGCCGCGACCAGTTTTCCGGAATACGACTCGGAAGTGCTTTCTCGCGGAGAGGATTCAAATCTGATCGATGGCTACATTTCTGACAAGAGAAAAGTTTTCCTTGATCGTACCATCTCTGGGCTTTACACTCCGGGCTCGATCGTAAAGCCGTTCCTCGCGCTTGGGGCGCTCGCGGAAAAAATTATCGACCCAGCCAAGAAAATCCTCTCAACCGGATCGATAGCGATACCGAACCCATATGACAAGACCAAAGAAACCATCTTCAGGGACTGGAAAGCCCACGGCTGGACTGACATGCGCCAGGCGCTTGCCGTGTCTTCGGACGTTTATTTTTATACGATTGGCGGCGGGTTTAAAGACCAGAGGGGTCTAGGAATTTTAAACATTAAAAAATATCTAGAGCTCTTCGGGATCGGGCAGAAATCTGGCGTGGACTTGCCTGACGAGAAGGGCGGGACGATCCCAAGCCCGGAGTGGAAGATAAAAAATTTCCCCGGCGACCCTTGGCGAGTAGGCGACACCTACAATACTGCGATTGGGCAGTACGGATTCCAAGTTACGCCTATGGAAATGGCTCGCGCTTCTGCTACGATCGCGAATTACGGAAAGTTAGTGACACCGCATTTCCTCGCGGGAGATAAAGCGAAAGAGGAGGTGGTCGTTGACCTAGGACTTCCGCAGGAATATTTCAAGGTGGTGTATGAAGGAATGCGAGGGTCAGCCACCTATGGCACTGCCAGTATTCTTAATGTCCCGTATGTTGAAGTTGCGGCAAAGACCGGAACTGCGGAGCTCGGCGCCGCCAAGAACCGCATCAACTCTTGGATAGTAGGGTTTTTTCCTTACGAGGATCCCAAGTACGCCTTTACTGTCCTGATGGAATCGGGCCCGACCGGCGCCTCCGGCGCCTCCGGCGTCATGCGCGGACTTCTCGACTGGATGAGCATAAATACCCCGGAGTATTTCGAGTAATTGATAAATATGAGTCAATATCCTAAATTTCTAGGCTACTTTCAAATTTTTTCTTCAGAGTGCCGAGTTTCATTCCCGCATTAAGAAGATGACCTATTGATACTTTGGTTAAAAACGCTTCAGATAACTTTTTCTGTATATAGAACTCTACGCCATGAAGTACGATGCCGAAAATGTAACAATGCATTGCTCCTAATAAAGCAGATTTTTCTTCTTTGCCTAATTCTCTGACGGTCATATATCCTTTATATAAACTTCGTAGCTTTGCGAAATCAAACCTCCCATTACTGTATCCGAACCAAACAAGCGCGCCCCCTAGATCAAGCACGAGAGGCCCCTTGTATGAGTTATCAAAATCCACCACCCCAGTAAGTTTCTTGCCAGAGAATAGAACATTGCTGGGACTAATATCTAGGTGCATTGCACCATTTGGCAAACTACGGGGCAATTTGTATTTAAATGCGTCTCTCTTTATGAGAGATATGGCTTTTTTTATCTTTTGATTAGAAATATTTTTCCCGGCCTTTACGGTATAATTTATTTTTTTCTCGGTAATGGAGTACAACTTCACTCTGCTGATTTTTGAATTAAAATTTTCTGTTTGTATATGCAATTTACCCAAAAACACCCCAATTTCATATGCCATTTTCTCATCAATATTATCAGCTATATATCCTTGCAAATATTTATAAAGCATCGTTTGGTGTTTTTCGTAAAGAACTAGATATCTATCGTTTTGAGCCTTTATTAGTTTAGGTGTCGGAAGTTTTTTTATTTTATTTAGGAGTTCGACTTCGTATTTAACACGATGAGGGTTGTTTCTGACAGCAATTTTCAAAATGAAATACCCTTTTGTTGTTTTCACTTTATAGGCATAGTTTGCCACCCCTCCCTCAAGTTTTTTGAAATTTATTAATCTGCCAAGCCCAGGATATTGCCTTAAATGCTTTTTGAGTGTTTCAAAAGTAAAAGCTGGTGCTTTAAGAATGTTCTCTCGAATCTTCATTTCTTATTGCCTATTTTTTAGCGCGTTTCGGAGGGTTTCGTTGTCCGAGTACTCGAGCTCGGTGCCGGTCGAGAGGCCGCGGCCCAATGAAGAAATCTTGAAAGAGATTTTTGCGCTGGCTTCTTTCAATTCGCTCCGCACATATTGGTCAGTGTGTTCTCCGTGGGGATTCAGGGAAAATGCGAGAATCACTTCTTTCGGTTTCTCTTTTTGAATTTTCTTTTTTAATGCTTCTATGCGAACTTGCTGTTTGGTGTTTTTTTCCACGATCGGGACAGTTCCGCCCAAAATAAAGTATTTTCCGTGGTAGGTTCCGCTCTTCCGTACGCTTTCGAGATCCGAATCTTTTTCAACCACCATGAGCGTTTTGCCCTCGATATTCGGGTCGGCGCAGATCTCGCAAACCTGCCCTTTTTTTGATATAAAAAATCTGTAACACTCTCTGCATTGGGCGACCTCCTTTTTTAATTCAGCGATTAATCGGGTTAAATTTTCCGCGTAAACATCGCCACGAGACATGAGATAATAAACAAACCGCCGAGCCTGCCGCTCGCCGATGCCAGGAAATTCCTTGAAGATCTCTGAGAGCTTATCTATGATATCCATCCCGTTAGAAAATTCCTAAAATTCATCCAGTTCGCCGCCGGTTTTCGAAGGCGCGAATTCCGAGAGGGTGCTTTTTTCGAGGTTCAGGAATGTAGTCGTCTTCTCGTTGAAATAAAGTTCCACCTGCCCGACCGGCCCGTTTCGGTGTTTGGCGACGAGGAGCTCCGCGATGTTCGTCTTTTCCGATTCATCGCGCACCTTGTCTTCGCGGTGAATGAAGATAACCACGTCTGCGTCCTGCTCGATCGAGCCGGAATCTCGGAGGTCTGAAAGGCGGGGCTTGCCGCCGCGCGACTCGATTGCGCGGGAGAGCTGAGAGAGGGCGAGGACCGGCACGTTCAATTCTTTGGCGAGGGCTTTCAAGGAACGGGAAATTTCTGTCACTTGGTTCACCATCGAATCGTAATTTTTATTCGTGGTCATGAGCTGGAGGTAATCGACGACGATTAGGTCTAGCCCTTTTTCGACCTTAAGCCTGCGCGCAAGCGCTTTCATTCGGACGATGGTATTGCCGGGTTGATCATCGATGAAGATCTTTGCCTTTGCGAGCTTGTCGAGCGAGTCACGGAGCTGGGAGAATTCCCGGTCAGAAGAAAGGCGGCCGGTGCGGAGGTTCCAGGCGTTCACTTTCGATTCGGCAGAAAGCATCCGGTCCACCAGCTGCTGCGAGGACATTTCCAGGGAGAAAACGAGCACCGATTTGTCGTCGCGGGTGGCGGAGAGGCGCGCCATATCAAGTGCCAGCGTGGTTTTTCCCATCGAGGGGCGTGCCGCCAGTATAATCAGGTCGGCTTTCTGAAGACCGGAAAGAAGGGTATCGAGGTCGCGAAAGCCGGTGGAGAGCCCGCGAAGCATGCCTTTGTGTTCGTGCAGTTTCTCGAGGCGCTCCCAGGCTTCCGGCAGAGCGTCCTTCAAACTCGTGTATTTCTGATTTTTCGGGCTGGAGATGACGCTGAAGATTTTTTTCTCGGCGTGATCGAGAACTTCGGCGATACTCTCATCACCTTCTTCGAAAGCAAGCTCGGAAACGTAATCGGCCGCCTCGATCAGGGAACGCAGCACGTATTTTTTCTGGACTATTTCCGCATAATGCCGGGCGTTGGTGGAAGAGGGAACTTCGTTCACAAGTTCGGTGAGGTACGAGTTTCCGCCGACCCGTTCGAGGTTCTTCTGCTCGGTGAGCTTGGCGGAGAGGGAAAGCATATCGATCGGCTCGCTTTGGGCGGACAGATCCAGCATCGCCCGGAAGATTATCTTATGTTTTTCGGCGTAAAAAGAGTCCGGTGTGAGCACGTCCTCTACCTCGTGCATCGCGTCTCTCCGAAGCATGATAGAGCCGAGCACGGCGCGCTCGGCTTCAAGATTTTGAGGCGGGATCCGGAGCTCGGTCCGGGAGGGAGTATTCCTCTTTGCCTTTTCCTTGGCCATGGAGCCATTCTAGCACAAACGTATCGGGGCGAAAGTTCCATTCTTGGAAAATATGTTATTAAAATGTTAATATAATAAAGACGATGAAAAAAGTGTTTTTATCGGGGATTCAGCCCTCCGGCAAGCCGCATATCGGCAATTATTTCGGAATGATAAAGCAACTTCTTGAGGCACAGGGAGAGTATGATGTCTATGCCTTAGTCGTTGACTACCACGCGCTCAAGTCGATACAGAGCCTCGAGGAGATGAAACAAAACATCATTGATGTCACGCTCGACTACCTGGCGCTTGGCCTCGACCCAAAAAGAGCGATATTTTTCAAGCAGAGCGACGTGTCCGAGCATACCGAGCTGGCCTGGATTTTCGATACCATTACCACCATGCCGTACCTCATGCGGGCGCATGCTTTCAAAGACGCGGAAGCCAAAAATAAAGAAATAGATGTTGGCACCTTCAATTATCCTATGCTTATGGCCGCGGATATCCTGCTCTATGCTCCCGACGTAGTGCCGGTCGGCGCTGATCAAAAACAGCATATCGAGATCGCCCGCGACACTGCTCTTAAGTTCAACAGAATCTATGGAGAGACTTTTAAAATTCCGGAGGCAATGATCCTCGAGAATGTGGCAGTAGTGCCTGGCACGGACGGGCGTAAGATGTCGAAGAGCTACGGCAACACGATTCCGCTATTTGCCGAGTATGAAGAGATAAAAAAATGCGTGATGAGCATCGTTACCGACTCAGGAGAGGGAATCCCGAAGAATGTTTTTGAGATTCATAAATTGTTCCGTACAGAAAGTGAATTAAAAAAGATTTATGAGAGCAAAGCAGGGAAGTATCAAGAACTAAAAGAGGCGCTCATAGAAGACATCGAAAAATTTGTCGCACCAATGCGGGAGAAGAGAAAAAAACTTGAGAAAGACATACCTGTAGCGTTAGCAGTACTAAAGGAAGGAGGCAAAAAGGCCAAAACCGTCGCTTCGGCCAAAATGGATGAAGTTCGCAAAAAAATCGGGGTGCACGTTTACTAATATGAAAAGTAATTCGAAAGAATATAAAAAGGAAATCGTGGAGGTCCTTTCCAGGGTAGGGGATAAGAGGGCCTTAATGCGGGATTTCATTGAGGACCTTTTAACTCCGCATGAATTTGAGAACATTGGTTTTCGCTGGCAAATAGTGAAGCGTTTAGCGAAAGGAGAAACTCATCAATCTATCGCAGAAGATCTGCGCCTTGGCGTAAGCACGGTGACTCGGGGTTCTCGAGAGATGCGTAACAAGGAAGGGGGCTTTCATAAAGTTCTCCGGCTTCTCAAGCTGGAATAGGTAGAAAAAGAAAGGGCAAGGGAACAGCGAGGTTATCCACACCTTGCTTTTTCTGCCCTTGACTTCTCCCACTATTCCATACTAGTATACTAGTATGGCAAGGATAGAAAGAAACGGAACGGAAATAAGTTCTAAAGGGAAGTGGTGGAGCGCAAACACACTTGTTTTTGCGTCTATCTTTTGATTTCTCTTTATTTTCTAAACTAAAAAAGGAATCCAAAAATCGGCGCATGAGCGTCGATTTTGTTCTTTAACAGTATACATAAACCTAAACAAAAAGGAGAAGACATGAAAATAGTTTCAGTTGGTGGACGCATTAAGTCAGCAAGTGTGGGACTTGATGTGTTCGTGCCGGGGAATGATAATTTCCAGACGCAGATGAAGCAGGCGCGAGACAACCCTCCGATGCCAATCTTGAGCGCATTCTTTCCTTCAGACAAAAACCGTATGAAGCAAATGATGCAGGGTATCGGCTTCTATCGCCCGATGCTCAAGACAGATCAAGGAATGGGCGGAAACTTTCTCCCGTTCTACGTAGACCCAGTTCTAAGGACAACAGACCTCTCGCCCCGGCAGATCGTCCGAGAAGAGGGTTTGATCATCCCTGAACTCTACCTGGAGCATGACCCAGGGACACTTCAAGAACTTCGGGAAACGTTCCAAAGATTAGATCTATGGAACGCTGACCGGATTCTCACTCCACTACTCACGCAGTCCCGCGAAGCGGAGAAAGGAAGAACACCGTTCTTCTTTATCCGCCCAGCCTTGCTTTCGTCACCAATTGTGTTTGGTGATGACATCGTGAAGAAGGTCAACGAAGTTGTAGGACAGTTGCTGAAAACAGTTGAAGACCATGCGACCGGAAAGGCGGGCTTCAACCAAACAGGCAACTATCTCTACTTTCTCGCGGACGTATTCGTGACGACTGAAGGCGAGGTGGTAGTCGAGAAACTCCACTTCCCCGATGTCGGATTCTTCATGAGTGAGTTGGAGCTCAAGGACTCGATCGCTTTCGAAACTCAAGGTGTAGTACGCCAGATTCTAGATCAAGTTTTCGGACGGGTTCTAGGTATGGTCAACTCTCGGGTGGTCTACATAATCACTCGAGATGAAGTACTACAACGAAACGAGGATGTTTTGGAAATCTTCGAGATACGAAGCATCTCTCGTAAGTTCTGTGAGGCGGGCATTCAGGTAGAAGTACGAAGTGTCAGCCAGGCGGGAGAAATTCCTTCTGGAGCAACCTGTCTGCTTCTCAACATAGCCGAACACGGCTCTGTACTCCTAGAGCGCTACGGACGCGGAGAACTCGTCTGCTATCCGAGCCCGTATCTCCAGTTGGCATCACGTGAGTTGACGGGGCTGAGAGAAAGCGTCGTTCCCCGCCAGTTCATGAGCAAGTTCATCAGTCTCATCGACTGTAGTCCGAAAGAACATGAGGATGCCGAGACCGTAGTGTCAAAAATCAACGTTATACTTTCAAAAGATGGAGTTGTCTCGGAGCTACTTCATGTTGAAGTTGACGGCGAAACTGTTCCTGTCCACCGAAGGATTCACCACTCGTGGAAGCAGTTGGTGAAAAGAGTTCACAGACATAGGGGTGATAAACCTCTTGAAGATGTAGCTCTCAAAATCCGCGAGCTTCCACTCACGCATCGGAACAGTATGGTAACAAGTACCACTGGTCCAAGGCTCCATGTGTTCAGGTTTACGTTTACTGCTTAGTCTCCGATTAAATTATGGAGACAGAAAAGGAGGTATCAAGGACGGGGGCTCGTTCATTGCAACAGCCCCCAACCTTTTTATGTTAAAATTAACAATGAGTAAATTTAAATATAAAAAATGAAAAATCTTGCGGAAATAAAAAAAGAAAACATGTGGCGCGCAGTAATGTCTCAAATTTACAAAGCAAAAAAGGAAATTTTAGCCACTATGGATATAGCTGAAGAGCTAAAAAATCCTTTACCTAAAAAATATTTTTCTTTATTATATAAAAAACACAAAGAAGGTATTAAAATTAAACGAGTAATTTTTGGTTCCACAAAACAATATAAACATTTATTAAAAGAAGCTGTAGATAAGAATTTGTTTTTTATAGGCAAACATACAAAATCAACAAATTATAAAAGGATGATTCTTATTGACCGAAGCAAACTTTTTTTCTCCAGGGGGCATGGAGGTAAAAAAAAGTTTTATTTCACAACTGATGAGATCTATCTGAAGGAATATCTGGATTATTTTAATGAGATATAGAGTTTTCCGCAGGTGCTTGTCAAAAAATGAAATAACTGATACAGTTAAAGAGTGAGTAAAAGTACACAGCCGAAGAATGTTATCCTTGCCAGCCTTTAATCTAGAAGGCTGATCTTTGCGCTGTAAAAATCTCTCAACACTTACAACCCAAACACCAGCCTTCTAAACCTAGAGGCTGGTGTTCTCGTTTACGAGAATAGTTGTTCTTCCCAAGCTCCGAAAGAGAGACAATAATGCCCAAGTCGTCCAGTTTGGAAGAGTGGTTCGTAGGGGCAATCAGATCGGGGAGAGACTTTCTGACTGTGCCTCCCCACATCACGGAACTTCCGTGCGGGCATCGACGAGCCCGCACTGATAGACCCTTCGAATTACGAAGGATACTGTTCCAGCTGGTTTGGGCCCACCACAACAGAGAACACCAGGGTCAGGGTTGTTTCTTGCCTCTGTCTTCAATTCTTCGGGAGAGCAATCTCCCGGAGAGAACAGACCAGCAGGAACGACCCCGTTACATGGCCGACGTTGGACGACCACGCTGAGTTCCGCCAGTGCAAGCAGTATGCGGAACACGGGGGGCTGTCGCGCGCGACAGCCCCCCTATTATTTTTTATTCCGCTTTTTTTATGCTAAAATACTTTTACCGTGAAAAAAAGGATTTATATAAAAGATTTGAAAGACAATGTCGGCAAAGAAATCACCATCGCCGGGTGGGTGGATGTCAGGCGCGATCAGGGCAAAATGGTATTTTTCGATATGCGGGATATGACGGGTAAGGTGCAGTGTGTGGCACTACCAAGCCATGCCGAAGTAATTGAAACGGCGAAGGAGATAAGGCCGGAGTGGGTTTTGAAGATCATCGGGAAGGTAAACAAACGGCCGGAGAAAAATGTAAACAAAGAAGTGCTAAATGGCGACATTGAACTTGAGATTACCAGCATCGAAGTTTTAAATAAATCTGAAACGCCGCCGTTTCCGATTGATGCTGACACTCGCGAAGTGGATGAAGATTTGCGTCTGAAGTACAGATATCTTGATCTAAGGAGCGACAGGATGCAGAAAAATGTCCGCATGCGCGACAAGGTTATTTCTTTTTTCCGCGACCACATGCACCAGAACGGCTTTGTCGAGATAGAAACCCCGATACTTATGCGCGGTACGCCTGAAGGCGCGCGCGAGTACGTAGTGCCCTCGAGGGTGTGGCAGGGAAAGTTCTATGCTCTGCCGCAATCGCCCCAGCAGTTCAAGCAGCTCTCGATGGTTGCCGGCTTTGAAAAATATTTCCAGATTGCTCGCTGCATGCGCGATGAGGACACAAGAGGGGACAGGCAGCCGGAATTCACCCAGCTCGACTATGAGATGTCATTCGTCGAGCGCGATGAGGTCCTGGAATACACTGAAGGTATGTTCATTAAATTGATTGAAAAAGTTTATCCGGAAAAGAAAATTTCACAAATTCCGTTCCCGCGGCTCACTCACGCTGAATCAATGGAAAAATACGGTTCGGACAAGCCGGACTTGCGTAAAGATAAAAACAATCCCGACGAGCTTGCATTTCTCTGGGTTGTTGATTTCCCGATGTTTGAAAAGACTGATGAGGGAGACCCCGCAACGCAGGCTAACGGGGCAAGATTACAAGCGGTGCACCACCCTTTCTGCTCGATTCACCCGGAGGACAAGGAGAAATTCATGAAAGGCAAGGACATTTTCTCTATCCGCGCGAATGCTTATGACTTGGTCTTAAACGGCTACGAACTTTCTTCCGGCTCGATCCGCATCCACGACAGCGCCGAGCAAAAGAGGGTTTTTGATTTGCTGGAAATCAGCGAAGAAACTCAAGCAGCGAAATTCGGCCACATGCTCGAGGCTTTCAAATACGGCGCGCCGCCGCATGGCGGTTTTGCGCCCGGCATCGACCGCATTGTCATGATTCTTCAAAATGAACCGAATATCCGCGAAGTGATTCCTTTTGCCAAAACCGGCGAAGGCAAGGACCTCCTCATGGGCTCGCCGGCTGAAATTTCCGATAAGCAATTGAAAGAGTTGGGAATAAAATTAGGCAAATGATTCGCGACATTGTCAGAAAGGGCAGGGGATACGGTAAGAAGATTGGATACCCGACGATAAATATAAATAATAAATCTAAGATTAAACACGGAGTATATGCGGGAGTTGTGCGGCTCGGTAAAAGAAATTATCGAGCTGGGATAGTGATAGGGGAAAATGCGGAAGCGTATTTGGTGGGGTATAGAGGTAATGCATATGGAAGAACGGCAACAATGGAAGTGGGCAAATTCATCCGCAAATTTAAAAAATTTAAAACCGAAAAAGAATTAATCGCACAAATTAAAAAAGATCTAGAGAATGTCTAACTACTCCGGCCCAATTTTCATTATCACTGCGGCGCTTCTCTGGGCCTTTGACGGGCTTATCCGCCAGCATCTTTACACCCTGCCGCCTATCACTATCATATTCTTTGAGCATCTCTTCGGGCTTGTCATCCTTTTCCCGTTTGTCGTAAAGCTGGTTCTCCGGACCCGATTCACGAAGCGAGAATTCTGGCTACTCGTTTTGATTTCCGTTCTCTCTGGACTTCTGGGAACACTTTGGTTTACCACGGCGCTTGGAAAAGTGCATTTCATCTCGCTTTCGGTCGTATTTCTTCTCCAAAAACTCCAGCCGATTTTTGCGATCTCATCTGCGTCACTTCTCCTGAAAGAGAAATTCGAGAGGGGATACATTCCTTGGGCGGTGCTCGCGCTTGTGGCTGCATACTTTGTCACTTTCCCGACAGGCAAAGTTGACCTCGCAACCGGCGCAGGTACCGCAGTAGCCGCGCTTTATGCGCTCGGTGCAGCATTCGCCTGGGGAACCTCTACCACGTTTTCAAAAATGCTCCTCGGAAAAGTTGAAGCAAAAGCGAGCACTTTTTTCAGATTTCTTTTTACTCTCATTATCGCGCTTTCCGTCCTCTTGATTTTCGGCTACGGCTCATCGCTTTCGGCCCCAACCACCACACAATTCGGATTTCTCGCGCTCATCGCCGTCTCAACTGGCATGGTCGCGCTTCTAATTTATTACAAAGGTCTTGCCAAGACTCCCGTCCACATTTCAACGATTCTTGAGCTTACGTTTCCATTTATCGCGATTATCCTGGATAAAATAGTTAATGGCACAAGCCTAAATGCCGTTCAGTGGGTTGCAGCACTGGTTCTCGTCTATAGCATTTATAAAATTTCTAAACTGCGCGAGGGAGTTTAAGGATTTTTACGCCTTTTATTTTTTGTGGAATCGAATCAGTCACGAAAAGTTCTCCGCAGTTTCTTTTTATTTTGTCAGCCATACTAGGTATAGCGAAAACCCCATGCGTCGCCCCGACGATTATTTTCTTCGCGCCGAGTCGCTTCAGGTGCTTGATCGCGTGGAGGATGGTGCCGCCGGTCGAGATGATGTCGTCCAGGATGCAGACGTTTTTGCCGCGGGCGTCCACCTTACTTTCCATCTTATGGATCTCGTGCGCATCCTTGCGAGTTTTCTTAAAGGCATGTTCGGACATATATGCGGTGCCGTGGTCCGGGGAGATGATCAGAAATTCTTCCTTTCCGAAAAATTTTTTCGCGTGAGCGCGAAGTAGCGGTCCGGCGGAGCGATTCTCGATTAGAAGCCCCGTCCGCACGAACCTGCCGGGGCGGGGGAGGAAGTGGCAGTCGTAAGTGATTAATCTCTTAACTCCGGCACTTTTGAGAAGTCTGCACAGCACGTCTGCACTTACTGCTTCGCCTTTTTTGTTTTCCTTATCCTGCCGGGCGTAGGGGAGATAGGGGACGAGGACGGATATCTTGCGCGTCGATTTTCTAACTGCGGAAAGAGTAAGCAGAAGCTCGAAAATATTTTTCTCGGGGTCGGGGTAGAGCCTTTTGAACAGAGTGACTTTTTTGTTCTTTAGAGAACTTACGTTTGCGACCCGAATATAAGATTCGCCGTCTGGGAAAAGCTTCGATAAAATAATCGGGCGCATTGTGTTACTATTATAATATGGATTTGCTTAAGAAAAAATGTATTCCTTGCGAAGCTGGAGCTGAACCACTGGGCGAGAAGCAGGCGAAGGATTATTTGGTAGAGGCGCCAGGCTGGACGCTCGATGAGAACTATAGAAGAATTTCCAAAGAATACAAATTTAAGGATTTCATCGGCGCGATGAATTTCGTGCAGCGTGTAGCAGACCTCGCCGAAGAAGAGGGCCACCATCCGGACATCCATATTCATTACAACAAAGTTAGGCTAGAACTCTGGACGCACGCCATCGGCGGCCTCTCCGAGAACGATTTCATCCTCGCCGCCAAAATCGACGCCAGTAAATAACTTTGCCTTTTCTCAAAAAATCTATATAATATAAGTATGAAATTTGCTTTTATTAAAGTCCAAAAAGAAGCGCCGAAGGACGCTCTTTTGGTGTCGGTGGGAACTAAAAACAACGATGAAATAATTAGGGAAGACAGGGTAAAGACCCTATACCTGAAATCCGACGAGAAAATGAACCTCCGGAAGCTATATTTGCTGGCGCGGAAAATGGTTGCGCTTGCGAAAGGCGCGAAAGCGAGCAAAATCGCTTTTGATTTTAATGATTGGAAATTGGCAAAAGCCTCTGATGCCGAGCTTGGCGAGCTCATCGGCACTCAGCTTGACTTTGCGAATTATGAATTTACCGAATATAAAACTCCGCCGGAAGAAGGATTCTCTTTTATAAGAGAAGTTTATGTTACCGGCGCAGGCCTCGTAGCCCGAAAAGCGATGTTAAGAGGCCATGCTATCGCAGAAGAAGTTAACAAGACTCGCTCGCTTGCGAACACGCCCGGCGGAGATATGACTCCGACTATACTTGCCCAAAGGGCAAGAGAAGCAGTCAAGGGACTGCCTGTAAAAGTCACGATCCTCGGCGAGAAAGAGATGGAGAAGCAAAAGATGCACGCAATACTTTCTGTGGGCAAGGGAAGCGACGAAGAATCGAAGTTCATCATCATGGAGTATTGGGGGACCTCGAAAAAAGTTAAACTGATAGTTCTCGTAGGCAAGGGCGTCACCTTCGACACCGGCGGAATCAACTTAAAGCCGACACCGTCACTCCTTGGCATGAATATGGATATGTCCGGAGGTGCGGCTGTCATCCATACTGTCGCGCTAGCCGCCCGCATGAAACTCAAAAAAAATATTATTGCCCTTGTGCCTTCGGTAGAGAATATGGCTTCAGGCAAAAGTTACCGCCCCGGCGACGTAATTCGCTCGCTCTCCGGCAAAACTATCGAAGTTTTGAATACCGACGCGGAAGGACGGGTCATCCTCGCGGACGCGCTTACCTATGCCGAGCGTTACAAGCCGGAAGTAGTGATAGACACGGCGACACTCACCGGTGCGGCGGCGGTCGCGCTTGGCGAGCGTGCCAGCGCGCTTTTTACTCCAGATGATACTCTGGCAAAAGCCCTTGAAAATGCTGGTGAAGAAATGGGAGAATATGTATGGCGCTTGCCGCTTTGGGAGGAATATGAGGCGGACATAAAGGGCAACCTAGGCGACTGGGCCAACATACACAACAAAGATTCCAAATACGGCGGGGCGATTCACGGGGCGATGTTCTTATACCAGTTTGCCAAGAATTACAAATGGGCGCACATCGATATTGCTCCAAGGATGACATCGATTCCAGGCGAATATTTAGCTCCGGGCTCGATCGGGACGCCTGTCCGACTTCTCCTTAAATTTATCGAAGAGAATTAGATGGAAACGGCATACAAGGTGAAGACCCGGGTATTTGAAGGGCCTTTCGGTCTACTTCTCGACCTGGTGGAGAAGAGAAAGCTTTTCATCAACGATGTCTCGCTTGCGGAAGTGACCGAAGACTACCTGGCCTATGTAAAGACCGCGCCACCCGCGGAAATTTCGAGTTTCATCGTCGTCGCGGCCACGCTCATCCTCATTAAATCAAAGTCGCTCCTGCCGTCACTTGATCTCTCGAGCGAGGAAGAGGGAGACATCCGAAGTCTCGAGGAGCGCCTACGGCTCTACGAACTTTTTCGCCGGCTCTCGGCCGGGGTGAAGAAAAGATTCGGGCAGGATATGATCTTTCACGCCGAAGAAAGAAAAAACGAAATGGTGGTATTCTTGCCCGATGAGCAGATCACCCGGGAGCGCATGATGGAGCTTGCGCGAGGCGTGATCGGCGCGATGCCGAAAGTTACAGCGCTTCCGGAAGTGCCGGTAAAAAAAATAGTGACGATCGAGGAGATGATAAAACGGCTCACTGAGCGGATAGAAAAATCGATAAAAGTGAGCTTCAGAGATTTTACCCGCGGAGGCAAGGGGAAAGAAGGGAAAATCAGCACAATCGTGGGGTTCCTGGCGATGCTCGAGCTCGTGCGGCAAGGACTGCTTCGTGCGGAGCAGGAGGGAAATTTTGAAGAGATAATGATAGAAAAAGCATGACCCTGGAAACTAAACTAGAAGCGATATTGTTCTTTAAAAATGAACCGCTCTCGATTAAAAAATTGGCGGAGATCTTGAAGGCTAAGGAAGGGGAAGTCAAAGATGCGATCTTCAATCTTAAACGGAATCTCGAGGGAAGGGGGATAGTCTTACAGGAGAAAGATGACGAGATCTCTCTCGGAACCGCCCGGGAGTATTCGGCCCTTATTGAAAATTTACAAAAAGAGGAACTCTCCAAGGAGCTTTCGAAGGCATCACTTGAGGCGCTCTCCATCGTACTTTACAAAGGGGGAGCGAACCGCGCCGAGATCGACTATATCCGAGGGGTTAATTCGAGCTTTACCTTGCGAGCGCTCTCGGTGCGAGGGCTCGTCGAGCGGATAACCGATCCCAGAGACGCTCGACGTTTCTTCTACCGGCCGAGTTTTGGTCTCTTGTCGTACCTCGGAATAAAATCAATCGAAGAGCTTCCAGAATTCGCTGAAGTGAACAAGGAACTTCTTGGCGCGGAGGAACAGGCGAAAGAGGCAGGAAAGGATGAATGATGATGCGGACAATCGTTTTCTCGTTTTTCTTTTGGCGTTTTTTCTTCTCGTAGCAGGATTGTTCTCAGCGGGCAATTTCAAATCAAACGGAATAATTCGTTTGGAGGACATCCAAGCGATGCAAGCTGAAAGATCCCTTGCCGGGCTCGCACTCGAAGCAAAAGCAGTTTCGGTTTACGATTTCACCGCGAATAAAAAAATTTACGGGGGGGGCGACGAGCTGCCGCTTGCGATGGCGTCGCTTGCAAAGTCGATGACGGTTACGCTTGCGCTCAATGTTTTGGGTGAGGATGGTGCGGTACGCATTTCCAAAGAAGCGGTTTCTCAATCGGGGGATTTCGGGCTTACGGTCGGCGAGAGCTGGCGAGCGGGGGAGCTTGCGAAGCTTACCCTTATCGCTTCCGCGAACGACGGCGCTTATGCTCTGGCAGAGGCAGCCGGAGGAAATTTCTTGGATAAGATGAATGAGAAAACGCGGAAAATAGGCATGGAGCACGCGGTCTTTCTCTCCGTGACCGGACTCGATGAATTGGAAGAGGGCGTCCCGGTCCTTGCCAGCGGGTTCGCATCAGCCTCAGACTTGAACACTCTCGCGTATTACGCCCTCCGCTCGCATCCGGAAGTTTTTACGGCTACAACCTCCGAAGGAGCCTATGGTTTTCAGAATACCAACCCCGCCGCGGGGAAAATCCCGAATCTTCTTTTTTCCAAAACCGGCTTCACTGATCTCGCCGGCGGGAACCTCTCGATAATTTTTAAAAATCGCGACGAGCACATTATCGCCGTCACGATCCTCGGCTCCAGCTACGAGGGACGATTTTCCGACATGGAAAAGATCGTGAGCGTGTTGTATAGTGAGTAAATATGGAGGCACAAACTAGAAAGTGCCAGAATTGTAAGCACGACTTCACTATCGAGCCCAACGATTTCGGTTTCTATGAAAAAATAAAAGTTCCCCCGCCGACATTTTGCCCTGATTGCCGAAGGCAAAGGCGTTGGGCTTGGAGAAACAATGTTTCGCTTTACAATCGCAAGTGCAATCTCTGTGAAAAATCTGTTATCTCGATCTATGCGCCTGATTCAGGGCTTACTATTTATTGCAATAAATGCTGGTGGAGCGACAAATGGGATCCGAAATCCTACGGCGTTGACTATGATTTTTCTAAACCTTTTTTCACGCAATTTCGAGAACTTTTACAAAAAGTTCCGCAAATGGCAATTGTAAATGACGACGGAATTGCATCGCTCAATTGCGAATACACGCATGATTGGTGGTTTTCTAAAAATTGCTACATGTGTATCTCGGGGTGGCACACAGAAAATACTATGTATAGTCACTTTATACTTGCAGGCAAAAATATGGTGGATTGTAATATTATTCGATCAGAGAGCGAATGGCTTTATGAATGTTTTATGTGTTCACATTGTTATCAAGTTAAAAACTCTGAATACAATCTTGCGTGCATAGATTCACAATTCATTTTTGACTGCAGGGATTGCTCAAATTGTTTTATGTCATATGGGCTTCGTGGAAAAAAATATCATTTTAAAAATAAACTTTATTCTAAAGAACAGTACGAAGAGATTATAAAAAATTATAATTTAGATACTTGGGTTGGGGTTGAACAAGCTCAAAAAGAATTTGATTTATTTCTTCTTTCTTATCCTCGCAGATTTACTCAAATTTTTCAGAGTCTCAACTGCACGGGCAACCTCATTTCTCAAGCAAAAAACTCAAAAAATTGCTTTATAGTAAAAAACGCAGAAAATTGCAGCTATTGTGATTATGTGGGAGACACTACAAAAACCACAAAGGATTGCTATGACCTTACGACCTCGGGGGGCTTGTCAGAAAGTTATGAGGGAATGGTTTTGGATCATTCCCAGCTAAATCTATTTGGAGTTTTTTCGGTCAAAAGCCAAGATATTCAATATACCCAGCATTGCCACAATGTGAAGCACGCGATTGGTTGCGTGGGGGTTCGGAGTTCAAATTATTGCATTTTCAATAAGCAATACACAAAAGAGGAGTATCAGAGACTTTTACCGAAAATTATAGAGCACATGAATGAGATGCCATACACAGATAAGCAGGGGATAGAATATAAATATGGCGAATTTTACCCGATTGAACATTCGCCGTTTGGTTATAGCGAAACATTTGCACAAACACTTGTGCCATTAAAAAGAGAGGAAGCGCTAAAGAGGGGATACAAGTGGCAGGATAATATCCAGCGCACGACAGGGAAGGAAACTTTGAAGCCTAAGGATATTCCCGAATCAATCAATGACGTGAAAGACGATATATTAGAAGAAGTACTCGCCTGCATCGATTGCGGAAGAAATTACAAAATTGTCGTGAACGAACTCAATTTTTACCGAAAAATGAACATCCCGATCCCGCGCCGCTGTTTTCACTGCCGGCACGCCACGCGCCTGGCGCGGCAGAACCCGCTCAAGCTCTGGCACCGGCAGTGTATGTGCACCCTAGAAACTCATGACCACAGGGATAAATGCCCAAATGAATTTGAGACCAGCTACGCACCCGACCGACCAGAGATGGTTTACTGCGAAAAGTGCTACCAGAAGGAGGTATATTAAACTCTAATCTGTTATAATTTCTAGATGGATTTCATGAACCTGGTGAAGATATTTTTGCCTACGGCGGTGGCGTTCTTTCTAGGCCTCGCCTTTACGCCGATTGCGACACATTTTTTCTACAAATACAAGATGTGGAAAAAATACTCCAGGAACGGCGCGGTAGATGCGCCGGATTTTCCCAGGATTCACGACGAGGTGAGGGAACTCAACACTCCGCGCATCGGAGGCATAATCGTCTGGACCTCGGCGCTCCTCACCACTTGCCTTTTTTCTTCGATTGCCGTACTTTGGCCTAATCCAGTCACCGAGAAGCTCAATTTTCTCTCACGTAGCCAGACCCTCATCCCATATTTTACCCTCCTTCTGGGGGCGATGCTTGGCCTCTGGGAAGACCTGGCGCAGATCTATGGCGATGGGAAACTTGCCCGGGACGATTCCTCTTGGCGCAAATGGAAGGTGTTGCTTGTTTTTATTCTCGCCCTTCTGGTCGGGGTCTGGTTTTTCTATAAGCTCGAGCTCACCGGATTTCACATTCCCTGGGGCGGTGAAATCGAGCTAGGTCTTTTGATCATCCCGTTTTTCGTATTGGTCGCGCTCTTCACTTGGTCTGGGTCCGTGATCGACGGCATCGACGGCCTCGGGGGCGGGGTGCTCGCATCCATCTTCGGTGCATACTCGGCGATTGCCTTTGCCAACAATCAGATCGATCTGGCCGCTTTCTCCGGAGTTATCACCGGGGCGCTTCTCGCATTCCTTTGGTTCAATATCCCGCCGGCGCGCTTCTATATGGGGGAGACGGGCATGATGGGGCTTACCATCACCCTGGCCACGCTCGCGTTCCTGACCGACTCGGTGCTCATCCTTCCGATCGTATCTTTTGTTCTGGTGATTACGTCGCTTTCGGTGATCCTTCAGTTTTTTTCAAAAAAGTTCCGCGGCAAGAGGTTGTTTCGGCTGGCGCCACTCCATCACCACTTCGAGGCGATCGGTTGGCCGCCGTACAAAGTGACAATGCGTTTCTGGGTGCTCTCTGTCGTTTTTGCGATTATCGGCATAATCTTAGCCATAATCAGCCGATAAAATGAGGCACGCAAGGAGCGAAAGGAAAAAGAAGGTAGACAAATTTTTTCTGACCGTGGTCTTGCTCTTGGCGGGAATCGGGATCGCGATCTTTATCTCCGCCTCGCTCGGAGTGCTGGCCCGAAGTAAGGACACTTTTTATCAGGTCCTTATAAGCCAGATCGGGCTTGGGATTGGGCTCGGAATCGTCGCGATGTATTTCACGAGTAGGATAAACTACAAATTCTGGCGCAAGTCCGCCCTGTTTATTTTTATCGGCACGCTCTTTCTCACCGCGGCGGTTTTTATCCCATCCCTTGGGGTCAGCCACCAAGGGGCGGAGCGCTGGATCAGCCTCGGGCCGGTGTCTTTCCAGCCGGCCGAGGCTCTCAAGCTCGGATTCGTGATGTATTTCGCCGCCTGGCTTGCTTCCTCGCGAGGGAAGATAGAAAAATTCAGGTACGGGGTTTTGCCGCTCCTCATTATGCTCGGCATCATAGCGCTTATCCTTTTCAGCCAGCCGGATACGAAGAGTTTTATCCTGATCGCGGCGACGGGGCTCGGGATGCTCTATCTTGCCGGAGCGCCGCTTCGGCATATTGTCGCCGTTGGGGCACTCGCTGGGGTGGTGCTTGCCACCCTCGTCTTTTTTACCCCCTACCTCAAAGAGAGGGTAAAGACATTTCTTGCGCCCGGTGAGGACGTGCGCGGATCAGGCTACCAGATACAGCAATCTCTGATCGCAATCGGCTCCGGAGGAGTTTTTGGAAGGGGATACGGACAGAGCATACAGAAGTTCAGCTATTTACCCGAGCCGCAGGGTGACTCGATCTTTGCGGTGCTCGGCGAGGAATTTGGATTTGTGGGAACCGTGGCTCTTCTTACCCTTTATCTTTTTTTCGTCCTACGCGGATTTCGCATTGCGAACAATTCTCCGGATACTTTCGGTAGACTACTAACATCCGGAATTGTTATACTGATTACCATGCAGGCCATGATGCATATCGCTTCCACGACCGGCGTTTTCCCTTTGACCGGGGTGCCGCTGCCGTTCGTATCTCAAGGCGGTACGGCGCTGGCGATTAATCTCGCGGCCATTGGAATAGTTTTACAAATTTCTAAGGCTCGGAGATGAAAATCGCTTTTACCGGTGGCGGGACCGGCGGGCACTTTTATCCGATTATCGCGGTTGCCGAGAGGGTGAATCGGATAATCGATCGGGAAAATATTCTTGCGCCGAAACTTTATTATTTCTCGAGCGACCCCTTCGATCGGGAGCTTCTTTTCCAAAACAACCTTGTCTACGAGGAAATTTCCGCGGGTAAGATGCGTACTCACCCGACGCTCAGGGGGATATTTTCCAATTTCCTCGACCTCTTTCGCACCTTTTTCGGAGTCCTCGGCGCGATCGGGAAAATGTATTCGATTTATCCGGATGTCGTTTTCGGGAAGGGGGGGTTCGCATCATTTCCCGCGATCCTGGCGGCGAGGATCCTGCGGATCCCTGTTTTTATCCACGAGTCCGATTCCGCGCCCGGCCGAGTGAACCGCTGGGCGGGGAAGTTCGCGGCGAGAACCGCCGTTTCTTTTCGGGAGGCGGTGGAGTATTTTCCTAAGGAGAAAGTCGCTTGGACGGGGCACCCGGTGCGGATCGAAATAGAACACCCTGCCCCTCGCGAGGAGGCCCTGAAGTATTTCAATTTGGAAAGCGATCTGCCGGTGGTCTTCATCCTCGGGGGCTCGCAGGGAGCGGAGCTCATCAACAATACTATTCTCGATGCGCTTCCGCGGCTTACCAAAAAATATCAGATCCTTCACCAGACCGGCATCCGAAACTTCCAAAATGTTTCCGCCCAGGCGAAAGTGGTTTTCGGTAAAGATCCTACAAAATCCCGCTACGTTCCGCTTGCCTACCTCGGGAACCTTGAGATGAAAATGGCGGCCGGGGCGGCGGACCTCGTCGTCTCCCGAGCCGGCTCCACGCTTTTTGAGATTGCCGCCTGGGGGCTGCCCTCGGTACTGGTGCCTTTCGCGGAGTCGAACGCCGACCATTCGCGCAAGAACGCTTACAATTACGCGAAGGCCGGCGCTTGCGCGGTAATCGAAGAAGTGAACATGACCGCCAACATCTTGGTCTCCGAAATAGAGCGGACTCTCGGGGATAAGGCGACTCTCTCCAAAATGAGCGAAGCGGCAAAAAATTTCAATCAGCCCGGCGCCGCGGACAAGATTGCCCGGGAACTCATCGACATGGCGCTCGCTCACGAGGCAAGTTAGAAAAAGGCGGTTATCGTGCTAAAATAGCCTTATGGCAGGGAAGGTAGTGACCAGATTCGCCCCGTCGCCGACGGGTTTTATGCACGTTGGTTCAGTACGAACGGCGCTTTACGCGTGGCTCTGGGCAAAGAAAAATAATGGCACCTTTATTCTCCGGATTGAGGACACCGACAAGGATAGGGAAGTGGAAGGTTCCGCCGAACATATTTCCGAGTCGCTCCGCTGGCTCGGGCTTACGCCTGACCAGGGCCCCATTTTTCAATCAAAGCGGCTCGATGTTTACAAAAAATACGCAGATGGGCTTCGAGAGGCGGGACATGCATACCCTGATGGTGAGGCATTGCGATTCAAAATCCCCGTGAAAAAACGATATCACTGGCACGATCAGGTTTACGGTGATCTCACGGCAGGTGAAGAGGCGCTTGAGGACTTTATCATCCTCAAATCCGACGGTTACCCTACCTATAATTTCGCACACATTGTCGATGATATCGAGATGGGGGTGACGCACGTCATGCGCGGAGAAGAATTTATCTCGTCAACTCCGAAATATTTGTCTCTCTACGAAGCACTCGGAACTACACCGCCTTTCTTTGTGACTCTGCCGCTCATCCTGGGGCCCTCTGGTCAGAAGAAGCTCTCCAAGCGCGACGGGGCTAAAGATCTCCTCGACTACCGCGACGAGGGCTATCTTCCTGACGCTTTTATCAATTTTCTTGCACTCCTCGGCTGGAACCCGGGTACGGAGCAGGAGATTTTCTCTCGAGAAGAGCTCAAACAGGCCTTCGATATTTCCCGCATTCAAAAATCGGGCGCGCAGATAAGCCAAGAGAAACTCGACTGGATCAACAAAGAACACATGAAAAAACTGCCATCGGGAGAAGTCAGGGACAATATTTTAATACGCCTCCCGCCGGAACTCCAAAATGAAAAACTCATCCCGATTATCTTCGAGAGAATTTCAAAATGGGGCGACACCGCTGGGATGCTCGGAGCAGGGGAGCTCGATTTCTTCCTACGGAGGCCAGAAGTGGATAAGAAGAAGCTCGCCTATAAAAATACACCAAGCGAGCGAATCGAGAAAAATTTGAAATTAGCCGCCGAGGCGCTGAAGAATATTTCGGAAAATAATTTCACGAGAGATTCGGTAAAAAATGCACTGGACTTGATTTCCGCGAACCTAGAGACGAGGGGTGAGCTCCTGCATCCGGTGCGCTACGCGCTTACCGGGCGCTCGAGCTCGCCGGACCCCTTTATTATTTCTGAAGTTTTAGGCAAAAATGAAACGATCGCACGTCTCGAGAGCGCAATCTAGGGCATTTGTACTGGTCGCGCTTCTCTTCCTGGGGGCGCTTTTTATCTACTCACTTGCCTCGGCCGAGACGGCGAAAGAGCTGAACCAGAGGATCGACCAGAAAAACTTGGAGATAGAGAAACTTGAAGAGGAAATAAAAGTTTATCAGTCGCAGCTTGATAGTCTCGGGAAGCAAAAAAATTCTCTAAATGTTTCCCTGAGCGAGCTCGATGTGACCCGGAAAAAACTCTCCGCCGATATTTCTATTACCCAAAGGAAAATAGACAGGACCAATCTCGAGATCTCCGGCCTGAGTTCTCAGATAGTCTCGAAAGAAGACTTGATCGCAAACAATCTGGAAGCGTTGGCCGGGGATATCAGACAAACCGCCGAGCTTGAGCGGCAGAGTCTGGTGGAAATGCTACTCTCCGATACGGATATGACAGTGGTCTGGAATGATTTCGACAACCGCCAAGCGGTGCGGGAGAAGATAAAAACTGCGATCGGGGAGCTGCGCACGACAAAAGTGGAACTTGAGGACACTCGAGAGGAAAGCATAACGCTCAAGAACGAACTCATCGCGCTCCGCGCCAAACTTTCGGACCAGAAAAAGATCGTCGAGGAGAACGTAAAGGAGAAAAACAGGCTTCTCCTGCAGACAAAATCGAGTGAAGTCACCTATCAAAAAATATTGGTGGACCAGCTGGCGAAAAAAGCCGCATTTGAACGCGAGCTTCGGGACTACGAGTCGCGGCTTAAGTTTATCCTTGACCCCTCTGCCTTGCCCGAGCCGGGCGTGCTTTCCTGGCCGCTTGATTCGATATACGTTACGCAGGAGTTCGGAGCGAAAACCGGCCCGCATCGCACTTACGCGAGCGGCCACTCCGGCGCGGATTTCCGAGCAAGGACGCCCTTACCGGCATATGCAATGGCCGACGGCGTCGTAAAAGGGGTGGGGGACACGGACCTGGCCTGCTCCGGGGTGTCCTTCGGTAAATGGGTTTTTGTCGAATTCAACAACGGACTTTCGGCTACCTATGGCCACCTTTCGCTCATCAAAGTTCAGGAAGGGCAAAGAGTAAAAAGGGGGGAGACGATTGCCTACACCGGAGGCACCGGCCGAGTCACCGGACCGCACCTGCATGTGTCGCTTTATGTTGCGAGCGCTGTCAAGGTGGACACGGTGCCCTCGCTCTCATGCCCCGGGAGAATACTCAAACAGCCGATCGCGCCGACCGGCGCATACCTCGACCCGATGTACTATCTGCCACCCCTGCGCTCCTAATGTGGTAAAATAAATGTATGGCAAACAAGGGCCTCGTCTCCATAATCGGCATCGTCATCATCGCGGTCCTGGTGGCGATGGCCTTGAATTATTTTCATCTAACTGTAAAAGTGACAGTCGAGAAGTCCCCTACTAGCGTCGAAAAAGGGGAGACCCTGCCGGGCAAGAGCCTCTGGAACGATTATTTCCAAAAGCCGGTAGAGTCGCTCCTAAAATTTTTTGAAGATCTCATTGATTACATCGTGCGCAACGTGAAAAATTTATCTTCCGGTGGCGTCACCGGTGGAGTCCGGGTGCCGGGTTCGCCTTATTGAAGCCTACTAGGGAGTGCTAACAACATATATTGTGCGACGTTGACTATCCTTACTTACACGTGCTTGAAAGCTCATACCCTGCCCTTTCGGCCTCCTCGGCGGTACTGAAATAAATTTTATTCTCCTCCTTGAGAGTTTTTCCGCCGGAGCAACCGATGGAATAGTATTTTTGTCCCCTATTCGATGCAAAATAAGCCTTGCCGCTCGGTGATGGGAGTTGGTTACTTTTCGTAACCACCTGATTTTCTGTCGCGCTTAATACGTTTGCCGCTTGGCCAGGATATTCTATCCTCACGCCGGATGAACCTGCTTCTTTTGATAGTCTGCCGAGCTCAAACGAGCCCAAACCCACCAAAATGAGGATTATGACGATCATTATGGTCTTGCCGCGCTCGCTCTTGAGAAATAGCTTGATTTTATCCATGAAATTGCATATAATATATCACACTTATGGCACATAGAAAAGCTGGCGGAATCGCCAAAAACCTAAGAGATTCGAACCCCAAATACCTCGGCACCAAGCTCGCCGACGGGCAAACAGCCCGCGCAGGCAACATCATAGTCCGCCAGAGGGGCACTCCGATACTTCCCGGAGAGAATGTAGGCATCGGTAAGGATCACACTCTTTTTGCCCTGAAGGACGGCAAAGTCAAATTCAGTTCGCGTAGAAAAACCTCTTTTAACGGCCGCACGGTCGTGAAAAAAGTGGTCAGTGTGGAACAAATTTAAGCGATATTGAGTTCACGCAGTGGCGTAGGTCCGCCGGCGTCAAACCCTCTCCCTCGAAGACATGGCCCAAGTGCGCTCCGCAATGGGCGCAAGTAATTTCAGTGCGCAGGCCATCGGCATCCAATGTTCGCTTGACTGCGTCCTTGATCTCATCGTCGAAGCTTGGCCAGCCGCACTTCGCATCAAATTTATCTTCAGATTTGTAGAGGGGCGCGTCGCATCGCTTGCAGACATAGAGCCCTGGTGCATCGAAATGCTCGAACTCTCCCGAATACGGCGCTTCCGTCCCCTTCCCTTCTATAACCTTTTTTTCCTCTTCAGTTAGCGGGTTTAATTTCACTCCTCGCTTTTCTCAATTACTAATTTGAACGAGGATTTTTTGTTGGCGACTTTTACAGGAATTTCGAATTCACCCAGTGTTTTCAAAGGTTTTTCGAGGTCGATGAGTTCTTCTTTTATCTCGATATACATTTTCCCAAGCGCCTCCACGATTTCTTTTTTGTGAATGCCGGAGAACAAGTGCCCCTTTTCATCCGCCTTCGCTTTCATATTTACGACTTTCCCAGAAAGCTCTTCCAAATTTTTCTCGAGCAGCTCCTCCTGAATCTCTTTCTCGACGATTATTTGTTTTTTCCTTTCTTCAAGCTCCTTGAGGTTTTTCTCACTCGCAACTTCCGCAAGACGCCTCGGCAGGAGAAAATTCATCGCGTAGCCGTCATTCACGTCTTTGACATCGAACCTTCTCCCGACTCTCGGGACATCTTGTAAGAAAATTACGCGCATCTTTATTCTATGCCGGGCCAGTTCTCTAGTAGCTCGACCGCTTTATCCATTTGCGGATCACTAGTGGAGTCTTCTTCAACCGCGGGTTCCACTTCATAATCCGGCGTGAGCCCCGTTTCTGAGATCAAGTCGCCGTTCGGGGTGAGCCACTTTGCAACCGTGAGCTTCAGCAAGGTGTCGCCGGTGACTTCCACTACTTCCTGCACCGAACCCTTCCCGTAACTTTTCGAACCCACCAGGATTGCCCGCTTATGGTCGCGCATGGCGCCGGCCAGGATCTCCGAGGCGCTGGCCGAGCCGCTATCGATCAGAATAACAAACTTGAGCTTGTTGTTGAAGACATTGTAACCCTTAGAACGGTAAACTTCCGGCTCTGAACCTTCTCCGGAGTCCTCGGTGACGATGACTTTACCCTCCGGCAGGAACCAGCTCGCCATCGAGACCGCGGCCCCGAGGTAACCGCCCGGGTTCCCCCGCAGATCGAGGAGCAGTTTGTCGGTCTTTGCCTGGGAGAATTTTTTAACCGCATCTCGGAAAAGCGAGGGGGAATTTCCGCTGAAGCTGTAAAGTCTGATGAGGTAAATTCCGTCCGGCCGGAGTTCGGTATCAAGCGTGGGTATATTGATTATGTCCCGCACTACTTTGATCTCCCTGGGCTCCTTTTCGTCTTCGCGCAGAAGCGAAAAAGTAACGGTCGTCCCTCTCTCCCCTCGTATGAGCGTCACTGCTTCGTCGACGGAAAGGTCGGTGGTAAGCTCCTCGTCGATCTTGAGGATTCTGTCACCAGATTTTATTCCAGCCCGATATGCCGGAGTATCCTTAAGCGGAGCGATCACTATGAGCACCCCCCCTCTTTTTCCTATTTCCATGCCCACTCCGCTGAAGCTTCCGGAAATGTCCTCTTCAAAGATCTTGGCCTCTTCCGGAGAAAAGAAAGTGCTGTAAGGGTCACCGAGAGAGCTGATCAGGCCCTGGATCGCGCCGTAAACTTTATTCTGGTCACTGACATCCTCCGCCCCGGGGTACTTTTCGTTGATGATATTCCAGACCTCCCAAAAAGGAGAAAAATCCGCGGTTGTCGCCACGGCTGTTTCCTTGCCGGAGAGATTGAGCACTCGTTCTATCGCCGGCCGGTCGTTGTAGCCCACATAGAGGCCGATGCATAAGAACAAGGCCGAAGAGGCAACTACGGCAAGTGCGGTCCTTGTTTTGAAAAATTCGAACATTTTTATTGAGCGTCCTTATTCTCTGAAAAATTCTCGTAACTGGCCGGCTCCGGAGACTTTTCTTTGCGGTAGATGAGATAACCTACGTAAGCAATAGCGAGCCCCGAAAGCGCGATCAAGAAGTTTTTTACCGCGAGCGGAAACCCTAAAAACGGCAGAAGCGCGATCCAGATGCCGGAGATGAACCATATCCTTCCCCTGTGCATCTGTCTATTATATCTCGGCGACTAAGGAAGCGCAAATACTACGTTTGCGCTCGTACCTTCTGGGAGAAGCACCCGAGTAGTGCTTGTGAGTTTGGTGTTTAGTACGAGGAGAAAGATGATAATCGCAACGAGAGTCGCGCCGCGAAGGAGCGCCAATGGGTGCCTTTTCTCGGCGGCAATGAATGATGCAAGGACGAGTGCCACGAGGATTACAATTAACATGATCGCAAGGATATTCGTGACAGATTGCTTCGGAGATGAAAGCACTTCATCCAAGGCTCCTCTGGCCGGAGTGTGAATACTCTTCGGTGCCGGTACGGAAACAGGAGTTGCCTCTTCCCCGAGAACCGTTACCGGCGCGGGGGCGCTTGTCACCGCGGGCGGAGTCGTGGTCGGTACTGGTGAAGGAGCGGGTGTCGGAGCCGGTGCAGCTTGCTCCGCCGGAGCCTGTGGTGGAGGCGGGGATGTCGGAAGAGATTGCGCGATGAGAAGAGGCCTGCCGAAAAATTGCGCAACAAAAATCGTACTTCTGCCCTGGTATGTTCCGCTTGCTACTCCGATGCCCATCTCGGTGAAGTCGCTCCGGACGATGTTTGCCCTATGGGACGGCGAGTTCATCCAGGCACGAGCCACATCCGCAGAATCAGAAAAATTGACCGCGAGGTTCTCCCCGGCTGCGCTGTATCGATACCCAACCTCCCCGAGCCAATACCAAGGAGTTACTCCTTCCGGGCTGGTATGCGCGAAGTACCCCTTCTCTGCCATATCCGCGGCCTTCAGGTTCGCTGCCTGGTCAAGTAGCGCATTTTCTGTAACTGCCGGGATGTTATTTTCTGCGCGCGCCTCGTTGGTGAGCGTGGTAAGCACTCCTGGCAGCACCGCCGCGAGGAATTTAGTCTTATCAAAAACGACGAGCGACTGGACCAGGAATCCGAGCTCGATCACGATGATCGCAAGGAAAAGGAGCGTCATCGTCTCATGGCGCAGAAAATGCGGCTCATGAGCGTTGCCTTCGTGCGGTATGAAGTATTTCTTAAGCCACTTGATCACTCAAGCATTATATCTAATTTCAAAGAAATTTTCAAGGCCATGCTTCAACCGGAAATTTTTACCTAAAAATGTCCTTAAACAGATTGAAGAATTTCGCGACTGAAGAAGTGGGACGGTCGGCCTCTTCATTGTCTAGCTTCACTTCCGGAGGAGTTGGGATTGGAGCAGAGCCGGAATTAGCCTTAGCGAGTAGAGCGGGCAGAGCTCGACTCGCCCAGTTAGTAAGCGGCGGGATCTCTAGGGAGAGATCCGGACATTCAAGCTTGTTTATCCACCGCAGAGTGGTCTGGTAGACGATACCGGTCGGTTTCTCCAAGTTCCAGGGCGAGAGAATTTCCTCGGCATATTTCTCTTGGAAATCTTTGACCAGCTCGAGAGTGAGCTCTCCGTAGAAACCGGTAACCGGCAGGTCGGCGCCCATTTCTTTGTTTAGGAACACTTGGAGTTTTTTAACTTGTTCAATGTCATTATTCTCGCCCCGGCGCATAAATTTGTCCAAATACAAGCCGCAGCTTTCACCCAGAACTTCGCCTTCCACTTCCGCTTCATCGTTTAAGATCGTGATGAGAGAAGTGGCAATATTAGAATCGGCCTTGGTTCCCAGGGCTGGATTTTGAAGGTAGTTCCCTCCCCAAGCTTCGACCCAGGCAGAATTTGTGTAAGTCCCTGAAGCGGTATTTTCGTTAAAGATGGCGGTGTAGGTTATTGTGATTTCTTCGTCAGAGAATATTTCTCCGAGCTCCCAGCTGTTTTCCGAAACAATATTGCCGCTCTCATCCTTAAGTACGTCGCGGAGTACCCCCGCAAAAGCAGAGCCGCCACTATTTTCTACCACAATCTCATAATCCACTGACCCCGGTACGGTAATCACTTCCCGGGCGGAATTTTCCTTAACCACTGAAAGTATTGGATTAGTGGTGATGTAGAGCGTTGTTGGCGCGTGCCTCGAACGGCGCGACGATGAACGGAAGATCAGGAGCGAGACAATGTCAGAGTTGTCCTCCAAACTGGCGTCGGTCTCGTTAGCCGAGATCTCGAGAGTATGGTCGATCAGAGTTTGGCCGCGCGGTATGGCATCGTTTACTCGCGCGCTGTAGGAAAACTCCTTTGTTTCGCCGGGCACCAGACTCTCTAATCCCAAAGAGTAAGCTTGGCCCGGTTCCTGGCCTTCAAAATTGATGAGCGGAGAATTGAAATTTCCGCTAAATTGCACGTTGCTGGCACGGGCGTCGCCGCGGTTGGCAACCGTAGTGTGAAATGTTACTTCGGAGCCAGGCCCCAAAACTTCCGGACCTTCGGCTTGGGTAGCCACCCAGATATCCGGCTGGCCGAAGGAAACATTCCCGCCCCAGTCTCCGAAAATGTTGATGAGAGCAATGACCCAGTTGGAACTGACCACATTGGTATTGGCAATATTCAAGACATTGGCTCCGGCAAAAGCGTCGCCGGTCGTGATGGAGCCGACTCCCCCGCCCCCGACTTTGTTTTCTCCGGTCAAAGCAAACACCTTCACTTTATTAGTTATGGCGGCCCGGTTATCTGTTGTGACATCAATCTCTCCCCCGCCCTCCGAGTTTTCTTGGTTCCCCTCTTCGTTTTCCGAGAAAAGTTCGATGCCGCCCTGCGTCTCCGCCCAGGTTATCCCTTCCGGGGCGTTGAAGACAGTGCCGTCCCAGGAACCGAAAATTCTAAATACGACGTAGAGGTTGGAAGTGTTGAAGAGATTGGTGTTGACGAAGTTAGAAACATTAGCGCCGGCGAAGGCACTGCCTGTTTCTATAAGCCCCTCTTCACCGCCTTCGACTGCATTCGCTCCGGTTTCAGCCGAGACTTCCACTTCGCTCTCGATATCTGCAAAATTGTTGTTGGCAACTTCTCCACTAGAAGATCCCGACCCGGAGAAAAAAGAAGAAAAGAAATCAGAGTTTGGGAAAATGAGGTCACCGTCCCAATCGCCGAAATTATTAAAGGCGAAAAGCAAGTAGTTGGAATCGATAATGTTAGTGTTGGCGAGATTCACCAGATTGGCCCCGGCGTAGGCATCACCGGTAAGGATAGAAGCAAGCCCCGCGGCGCCGGCCGAGTTAGTGCCTGTTCCCGAACGGGTGATGAGCACGTTCGAGATCAGAGCGTTATTTTTTATTTCCGCTTCGAGGGTTGTGCCGAGAGCGTCGCAATCTGGAGGACCGCAGGGATCCTCGGAGGACGTTTCGGAAGAAGCTAGCGGCCGGAGGTCTACGTGACCTAGATAATTCAGGAAATTATTTAAAAGATAAAGAAAACCGTTTGATTCTATGAGGTTTAGGTTGACTACTGAAACGACGTTGGTGCTTGCCATGGCGTCCCCGGTCGCTATCTCGGCCTCGCCAGCGATGTTTAAGGCGCTGTTTTCTCCGGTTTCGGCTGCCGTTTCGGATTCATTCTCGACAACTGCCTCGTTTTCAATAGAAACATCCAGACTGGGTGTACTCTCTGGACTTTCGAAATTCTCAACAGCCTCCTCCCCTCCTTCTGAAGGAGGGGCAGGGGTGGTGGTTTCCTCTGGAAGAGGTGAGGTTTCAATCTTAACCACATTCACGTTGACCTCATTCACAATCTCGGTTTCAGCCGTCGCGTCGCCGGTTACTACTTGCCCCGTTTCTAGCGGGGTTTCTTCCGCAGGCGGGGCTGGGATGGTAATTTCTTCCGGCGGAGATTCCGCTTGCGGTGAGCTTGTCGAATCCGGAGGTACTTCCTCGGCAATAGCTCCAAAAGGATAAAAAGGCACAAACACTAAGGCCAAAATTAAAACCAAGCTATTCAATTTAAAATATTGAAAATACATATTTGAAAATTTTTCCAAAGAAAGCAAAGAAAGCTAGAATTCGACTTCCCTTCCCCTTCTCCATCTCCATCTCTATCTCTATGCTCTCTGCTTCCGCCACTTCCGTCTCTTCAATGACGCTTTCAATTTCCTTCTTTATCACCGCGTCCTCGCCTAGGGGTGCTACCACGGTTTCGTCAATGTCGGTTATCACCTCTCCGTTAATTTCGGTGTAAATTTTCACCTGCGCCTGGCCCTCCCCTTCTATGACCGTTCCTCCCTGCGGTGAGCCCATCGAATCCGCCGGGCCGGCTGAATTGCCTCCGGTCGAGGCCGAGGCCGAGACGTTGTTGATAACATCTGTGGCCGAAAGAGGCGCTCCCGGGGTAAGCGCTAAGATGGCAAGTAATATTTTTACGGCAAACTTTTTCATATCCCTCGAACTCTCCGCCGTCCCAAAAGACACAAGCGACACAAGAGCCAGCGGAGCGCCCGAAGGCCCCTCTGCCCAAGTGAGCGAGGGAACCTTCAAGAGACTAGCGTCGGACGCGAGTGATATTCGTGTTGACGAGGTTCACAATGTCAGATAATGCGCCGGCATCTCCGGTGCCAATTGAGCCGCCATTGCCGCCGTCGCCGGCGTTACCGCCGTCGCCG
The DNA here is from genome assembly GCA_038063535.1 of Patescibacteria group bacterium. Classification (GTDB taxonomy): domain Bacteria; phylum Patescibacteriota; class Minisyncoccia; order Phycocordibacterales; family UBA9973; genus UBA9973. Next base: position 96,840 of record JBBTUV010000004.1, read on the forward strand.
CCAGTATTGCCGTCGTCAGAATGAATGACGCTACCGCCGTCACCGCCGCCTTCACAACCGCATCCGGCGTTTCCGCCGTCCGCATCGTTGTTGCCGGTGGAAGCTACGACATCTACGTAGTTGTAGACGTAAGCGTCGTTGTCGTTGGTGACAGTAACATCATCAACGTCCTCACAGTCGCAATCTACTTCAACGTCAGTATCGTTGAAGTTGACGTCGTTGAGAATAAATGATGCTGCCCCGGCATCTCCGGTGCCAATTAACCCGCCATCACCGCCGTTGCCGCCGTTGCCACCGTTGCCGCCGGTATTGTCATCGTCAGAATCAATGACACTGCCGCCGTCGCCTGCACCACTGCCGGCCCCGCCGTTGGCATCGTTGCCGCCGGTTGAAGCTCCGACATATACGTAGTTTTCGACGCCAGCGTAGTTATCGTTGTCGACGGTAATGTCGTTCCAATGCGAAGCTAAAGCCGGTGAAGCAAACGCTAGAAGAGCTAGAACCGCAAAAATTGCTGTAAGTTTCTTCATTTTGTTTTTTGTTGGTTAATTTATAATAAGAATTCTTCTTTAGTCCCTTAAGGGCCAACGAAAGAAAAGTTCCTTTTTATCGACCGCTTGGATTATTTGAAACCCAAGAGAGAAGGGACTCCATCCCCTCTCTTTCGAGATCCAACGCAAAAACCGCACGAAAAAAATTCGTGCGGTTTTTGTTTTCACAGGTATTCTTTTGTGGGCGGGAAACCTGGGACATGATTTATGAATGTATCTCTTGGTTTCCCGTCAAAAGATACCCTATTTAGCTTACATTTTTTATACTACACCTCTTTTTTTGGTTGTCAAAGTTTTTTTCCACAGCTTGGCTTTGACGGCGAGATGATATAATTGGGGCAAGAAAAGAGACTCTTGCCGGAAAGATATGCTGAGGTTTACGGAAGGAAAGTTCCCAGGAAGGACGCTAGATGGGAAACTCGCTCCTTACAGAGCAAGAAATCTAACGTCCTTTCTGGGAACTTCGGCAAATAACCTCCATCTCCAGTTTTCATAGTGTACTATATTCAACTATTTTTGTCAAGAGACAAAAACCACTCTTCGTCACTCAGGGCGGTTTTTGTAGTTTATTTTTTATCGCGCTACCACGGGATTCTGGCTCCAGTTTATGAGAGGAGGCAGAGAGTCTTCAACGGTTGGACACAGAAGTTTCTGAGCTTGGTGCAGGCTGGAGAGATAGAAGATACCTGTCGGCGAAGAGATGTTCCAAGGTGCGAGTATCTCCGCCGCGTACCTGGCTTGGAAAGCGTTAACCGCGGCTTCGGTCAAGGGGCCGTAGATACCGTCCACCACTAGGGTGTTGCCTTGGTGAGCGTTCAGAAGGTCGTTCTGAACTTTCATGACATCGGCCGGGACGTTCCCTCTCCAGTTCCTTCTCATGTAGGTCGAGGTCCAGTTGCAGATGTCAGTCGCTGCGCCCAAGACTTGAGGAGCGGCAGCGTTGTCGTTATCATCGCCGCCTCCACCTCCCTGGGGGATATCGCCGCTATCTGTTTCATCATCGTCGCTGGGGTCGTAAGAATCGGGGTTGTTTGCGTCTTCGTCAGTGTGACAGCCCGGGTCAGCTTCATCAATTTCCGAATCGCCTTCATTGTCGTTACCATCAGAGCACTGCGGGGGATTACTGGGTTGGCTAGGTTCATCAGTCTCATTGTTATCATTGGGGTCATAAGAACCAGAGTTTCCTGCGTTGCCGTCAGTATGGCAACCCGGGTCATTTTCATCCGCCAGAGAATCCTCTTCATCGCTATTGTCCGTATTATCAGAACACTGCGGTGTTGGCGTGTGCGGAGGAGTGAAGTCATTGGTGAAAGTACAGGTCACTTCATCGCCAGGGAAGACTGTAACTTCCTCGCCATTTTCAATTTCCACACCGACTGAATGATTGTCGTAGACGCAACTTATGCTTACCAATGTCCAGTTCTCTTGCTGAGTTTCGACAACATCATATGTTTCGCCGTTAACATCCGCAAAGACATCGAAGAAAGAGGACGAGGCGGTGTTGTCAATGGTGGTTAGCTCCAATCCTGGTTCCACTCCCGTTCCAGTAAACGCGAACGTCCCATTGCCGTCGGTCGTATTTTTAACTACCATAATCTTTGCCGTGTCTTCCTCCTCTTCCTCTTCAAAACTGTTGGTAAACGTACAAGTTACATCTTCGCCTTCTTCAAGCTCGATCGTAACAGATTGTCCTTCTACGCTGATGTTTTCAGGGTCTGTTCCTTCACATTCTATTCCTCCAAACTGCCAGTTATCGGGGAGTTCGCCTTCCGTGACTGTATATTCATCAGACTCAAGCTCATCTTCAGTCATCGAAGGATCATCGTTGTCGAGCGAAAATTCTCCCAAGTCGCCGCTGAAATCAAAAGACCACAATTCCACTTCGTCGTCTTCAACTACTTTGATAATGGTGATTGAGCCGGTTTCCTCCCCGACTTCTTCATTGTTAGTAAACGTGCAAGTTACATTTTCGTCTTCGCCGAGATCAATCGTAACGGACCAGCCGTCTACGCTGACGTTTTCTAAGGCTGTTCCTGTACATTCTATCTCTGGCTCGTTCCAGCCAAGGAGCATCGTTTCACTAATTGTGTATTCATCGGCTGCTAAGTCGTCATCAATTACTTCGTCCTCACCATCTTCGAGTGTAAAAGTGTCAAAATTACCTGTAAATTCAAAGCTCTGCTCCAAATCACCTTCATACACTTTAACAATTGTAATCGAGCCGGTACCCTCTCCATCTCCGTCTAGAATTTCGCAGTCATTTTCCCAAATTGCTTGACCTTCATCATCCCAGTTTTGTCCGGGGTAAGAACCATCCTCCTCATAGTGAAACGGAGGAATAATATCACCCTCATGTCCCCCGTGTCCCGTTTCATCCAGAACTGCATTTATGCTCACATCTGGAGCTGGATTATAAGTATCATTCCCCTCGAGATGACAAATGTCCACCTTCTCTTGCTCATCTCCGTCAAACGGATCATGGTCAGCATTTGCGACTAGGACCGCTATCCCCAAAACCAGAGAAAGAACCGTAACAACACCTAATATTTTTCTTGTCATAAAAAAATTTACCTAATAATTAATAAAAAAACCTTGAGAAATCTAGCTAAAATGATACTACCATACATACAATATTTGTCAATGAATTTGGGGATATTCTGTGGAAAAAGAAAAACCCCGCTCGGGCGGGGTTTTCCTTAAAAATTTTTCTAAACTTTTACTCTACCCAGAAGACGTGCGTTAGAACTTTGTTCCCTCTGCCGAAATCCCGAACGAAAACATTGTCTCTCCCCTGCCTATCCTGGCGAACGGCCCTCCCCCAATCCAATCGGTTCTCGAGAAGTTGCTCAAGCAACGCTTTCGCGTTCCTACTTGGAGCGGAAGCGCCGACCGTGGTAGTGCTGTCCAAGTGCGCATAGATTGTTTCAAGTTGTTCATAGTCGTGCGCATTCGGATATTGATTGTCCCCTGCCCCATCGTCGCGCGCGGGATTGTTGGTGTAATCCATGCAAGTGCCCAGATTCGGATTGTAGAAATCCTCGTCCTGGTGATCGAGGCCGAAAGTATGCCCAACTTCCTGGCACATGACCATATTCCTCCAAGCTGGTTTATTGTATCTCGACGTTGTAAAATAAGTGTCGTTTAGCTTGACCACCCCTTGGGCGATATGGGTTCCGCCGGTAATCCAAATCTGCGCGAGCCCGAGCCAGCCGTTCTTGCCGTACTTGCTCGAGCAAACTTCCACCCTGCCTAAGGTCGCCCGGCATCTCTTCGGATTGGTGAGCCCCGAGACAACCGTCGTATCTAAAACACTGGAAAGGGTCCATTTGGTTGAAGCAGTTGCGAGATAGCTGTCCCAAGCCGAAGAGACATCATCTCCAAGCTTTAAGGTAAACGGATTTTCCGTCCTCGCCCAGTGATAAGTCCCCCAAGAATGCTCGGCGGAAGCGGTTGTACCAAGCAAGCCAACAACTGCTAAAATAATTCCTAAAAATATATATTTCTTCATTGCTTATTTCTTTAATTACACTACTAATTCTACTTACCGTCAATTCTACAACCTTCTTCTTAAAAAAGCAACCGTCAACTCTGCTTCTGTGGATAACTAATTATTCTTATTCAGCCTTGCGCCAAAGACATAATTCGTGTTAAGATTGCGAAATCTTCATGCAAGAATTTAAGAAAATTATTGAGCGGGAGCTTGCCTTAGGGCCAGATATTTCCATTATTAACCTCATTGATCAATTAATTCGGCATGCCTCCGCCGTATTTGCTTCCGACATACATATTGACCCTAACGAAAGAGCTCTGCGCGTCCGATTCCGAGTGGACGGGGTCCTGGAAGATTTCTACACTCTGCCCAAATCCATCCACTCCGAAGTAATTTCGCGCATCAAGGTGCTCTCCAACCTCCGAACCGACGAGCATAACGCCGCGCAGGACGGCCGCTTCCGGAGCATCATCGACTCTGGCTCGGTCGACCTCCGCATCTCCATCGTCCCCACCTATCACGGAGAGAACGCGGTCATGCGGCTCCTCTCCGACCGGATGGATAATTTCACGCTCGAGACTCTGGGCTTCTCAGGCCCAAACCAAAACCGGATCCTCTCTGCCGTCAAAAAGCAAAATGGAATGATTTTGGTTACCGGCCCGACCGGCTCCGGCAAGACCACCACCCTCTATACGCTTATCAAAACAATGAATTCAAAGGACATCTCGATTGTGACCATCGAAGACCCGATCGAATATGCCGTAGAAGGAGTGGAGCAAATCCAGGTGAACTCAAGATCGGGGCTGACTTTCGCGAACGGCCTGCGCTCAATCCTTCGCCAGGACCCGAACGTCATCATGGTCGGCGAAATCCGCGACACTGAAACCGCCGGCATCTCCGTAAACTCGGCGCTGACCGGCCACCTTCTTCTTTCCACTCTTCATACCAACGATGCATCGACTACCCTGCCCCGGCTTCTCGACATGAAAATTGAGCCCTTCCTCATTGCCTCCACCGTCTCGATCGCGATCGGCCAGCGACTGGTCCGGAAAATTTGCAAAGGTTGCAAAGAACAGAAGGCGCTAACAAAAGAAGAGCGCAAGCGCCTGGCGGAGGTGATTCCGGAAGAGATTCTCAAAGACACTAAAGATTTTTATAAAGGCCGAGGCTGCAGCGCTTGCAACGGCACTGGCTACAGAAGGCGCATGGTTATCGCCGAGGTGCTCCCGGTCACTGAAAATGTCCGCAAGGCGATTCTCGGCAAAGCCTCAGCCGCGGAAATAAGGGCCATCGCCGAGGAAGAAGGCATGGTGACCATGCTCTCTGACGGGCTTCTTAAAGCAATTCTGGGTGAGACGACCGTAGAAGAAGTTTTGCGGGTGACTCATGAATAAAACACTTGGTAAATACAGAAAATATTTGGATTTCTCTTTTTTTTCCTACACCAGTTTTTCTATTAAAAAACAGACCTTTTTTGCGAAGCGCCTCTCGTTCCTTATTCGCGCTGGAATCCCAATACTTGAGAGTGTCTCTGTCATCCGCCGGCAAGCCAAATCGAAATCCGAGGCAAGGGTTTTGGGAAAAATTGCGGCAGATATCATGAACGGCCAGTCGCTCGCCGGGAGCCTCGCTAAATTTAAGGGCATCTTTAGCAGTTTTATGATAAATGTCATCCGGGCCGGCGAATCGAGCGGCGCCCTTACCGAAAACTTAAACTACTTGGCCGATGAACTTCGAAAAAAAGAGCTTCTGCGGAAGAGAATTCTTAGCTCGATGTTTTATCCCCTTATCATCCTCATCGCCACTTTCGGCATCACTGGACTCCTCATTGTTTACATCTTCCCCAAAATTCTGCCGATCTTCAAGAGCTTAAACGTCGAGCTGCCGATTACCACCCGGGCTGTTATTTTTTTATCAGACACTCTTCGGAACTACGGTTTCTGGATACTTTTAGGGCTGGTTCTAGTTGTGATTGCAGTTATCCTCCTCAAAAAACACATGCCGCGGTTTCAATACTTCTATGACGGACTAATGTTCAAAGTGCCGTTTATGGGAAAAATTATTAAAAATTACAACCTCACCAATATCATGCGGACAATGGGGCTTTTGCTGCGAAGCGGGCTAACCCTTACCGAATCGATTTTGATTACCGCTGATACCACCGAAAACAGACAATATAAAAAGGCGCTGGAGAACATCTCTCACGAAGTTATTAAGGGCAGGGGCATGGCGGATCATGTGCGCAAATACCCAGCGCTCTTTCCGGAAATCACGGAGAATATGATTGCAGTCGGAGAACGAAGCGGCAACCTCTCGAACACCTTCACTTATCTATCAGAATTTTATGAAAACGAGTTTGACGACCTCACCAAGAATCTCTCAAGTGCGCTTGAACCGGTGCTGATGATTGTGATGGGCGTTATCGTCGGCTTCGTTGCCATCTCTGTCATTACTCCGATCTACAGCATTACGCAGAACCTAAAAGTTAGATAATATGAGGCGCGGCTTCACTCTGGTTGAGGTTCTGGTGGTGATGGGGATCGTGGTTCTTCTTTTTGCTGGAGGATATTTGGTCACCGTCGACACTTATGGGAAAAATCTACTCGGGAGCGAAGAGGAAAAGCTGGTTTCAATTCTCTCCAAGGCCCGCAGCCGCGCGATGAACAATATTGATGCGACCGATCACCAGGTTGAAATCCTCTTAGATAAATATGTTCTTGATTCTGACGAAGAAATTGAGAGAAATGAGAAAATTGAAATCTCCGGCATAACCGAAATTACTTTCGAGCAGCTCTCCGGCCGGCCGGACGAGGTCGGTGATATAGTGCTTAACGATGGCACCCGTACCGAGACCATAACTATCAACCAGGAAGGGATGATTAATTGGTGATGAAAAAGAGAAACAAACAAGCGGGCATCGTAACGATAGAACTCCTCATCGCCTTTGCGATTCTCGTTTTAAACATGACTGCCATCATGCTTCTTATCTCCGGCGGGCAAAGCATCTATGTCGACTCGGAGACGAACACCGAAGCGATAACCAAGGCGAAGGAAATGCTCGAGGTCGCTCGGGCCGATGCGCATGAGGATTTCGACAGCGTGGTTCCCGGCACAACTTCTGATGATATCTACACCAGAGAGCTTAAGGTTAAGGACCTGACCCCTTGTAAAAAAGATGTGACTGCACGGGTCGGCTGGTCCCTCACCCCGAGGCTCCTTGAAATAACTTTTCAAACTCTTTTGGTCGGCACCGACGTTGTCGCGGTCTTGGGCGGCGATTGTGATTCTGACGGAACTAATTCAGAATGGGACAATCCGATTACAGCGACTTCAATTGGCATCGGCGGGCAAGGGGCTACCGATATTGATGTACGTAATAATTTTATTTACCTTACTTCTACTCCATCCGCGCCCGCGAAAGAAGATTTTTTCATTTATGAGTTTGATCCCGATGCATTAACTCTTACCGAGCGGTGGAAAACAAATGTTAGTAAAGGACTTAATAGGGTGGACGCTATAAATGGATACGCATTTGTTGCCAACAATGACACTTCAAATCACTTGATGGTTTTTGATACAGATTTATCAAGTCCTAGCCTTCTCACCTCAGCCTCGTTGCCTGAGATGACAGCGGGCATTGCCAGAAGTATTTTTTATTACAACGACTTTGTTTACATTGGAACTCAATATCTTGCATGCCCCCCGGGTAGCTGTCTCCCAACCCAGAATAATGAACTTCATGTTTTTGACGTATCTTCCCCTGGAGCACCGATGCATAAAGGGAGTTACAAGACCAATACTAATATCAACGACATTGTAGTCAGAGGAGACTATGCCTATTTGGCAACTTCCCATGATGACAAAGAAGTAATGATTCTTGACGTAAGCGAGCCAGGAGATATAGAAGAGGTCGGAGCATTTGATGCACAGGATGTCCCTAGCGGGGCCGGAGAAGATGGCACAAGTTTATATCTGTTGGGAAACAGACTTTATCTGGGTAGAATAAGGGCGCCATCTTCTAGGCCCGATTTTTATGTACTTGATATCACTGCTAATCCTGCTAATCCTCCAGTATTAGGTTCAAGAAATTTAGGAATGAATCCAAGTGGGCCTCGCGTCACTGGAATCATTGCGAAAGGAAATCTTGTCTTCGTTGGAATGGACGATCCAAATTTTGGACTTAAAATCCTTGATCTCGTCTTTCCTTCTCTGCCATACCATACAACATGCACAAGTTTAAATTTTTCCGAGAACTCTACAGCAATGGATTTTGATCAAGATTTTGTATTTAGTGCAAACAGAAGTAATGATGAAATAAGAGTCATCCAAGACCAACCCTCAACATGCTCATAAAAAATAACAACCAGGGTTTCACGCTTGTTGAAGTGGTCATCTACGTTGCCCTTTTTGCAATTATCATCGGCGGGCTTATCGTGACCGCATATTATCTTTGGCAAAGCGCGAGCACTACTGGCGGGAAAGTGGCGGCTGGCGAAGAAATAAATTTTGTTCTGAAAAAGCTAGACTGGACGCTGACTGGTGCGGAAGGCGACACGGTCTCAACTTCGAGCGGGGAACTTAGTTTCGAGAATCCAAATATTTCTCCTGATGAGATAATATTGAGGCGTGATGGTGATAAAATAGAAATGGCAACAGGCTCTAATGTATATAACTTAACTTCCGATAACGTTAAAGTAGAAAGTTTTGACTTTTCTTACGATTCTCCCAAAAGAACTGTAACCGTTAGTTTTGCCTTAAGCGGAATCGCCTCAACTTTTACAAAATTTTTGAAATTATGACAAAAGGGTTCATCGCGCTATTTTCGGTAATTATTATCACACTGGTGCTTTTAGTAGTGGCAGTGAGCTTAAACTTTACCGGTTTCTTCAGCCGCTTTAACATTTTTGATACGGAGAAGAAAGAGCAAAGTTCCGCTCTAGCCGAAGCATGCCTCGAAGACGCGCGTCTGGAACTTGCGCTTAATTCTACTTTTACCGGAGGGGGCGGGGTAACTCTGGGAACAGATACTTGCAGCTACGAGGTCGAAAGCGGCGGAGAGATCACAATTTCTGCCCAAGCCGGCGACGCATATACCTATTACTGGGCGGAAGTCGACACTAGTGACGCGGAAATCCCGATCAACTCCTTCAAGGAATGTAAGAGTTTATCCACCTGTCTCTAGTTGCTAAATAAAATAACTTATGATATAAAAAACTTCGATTATAAATAATTTTATTATCAATATGAAGAATTTGAATAGGAAGAATAAAGGTTTTACCCTTATTGAGATTTTGGTCGTTATCGGCATCATCGCAGTTTTAGCGGCGATTGTGCTTATCGCCATCAATCCGGCAAAGCAATTCGCTCAAGCGCGCAACACGCAACGGGTCTCAAATACCAATGCGATCTTAAACGCCATAGGGCAGAGGCTAGCGGATAATAAAGGAGTGTTTGAGGGAAGATTTACTATTGATGGAGTCAATTATGATTGTGACGAACTACCTGATCCTATACAAGACATTACTGACGATATGGGAACACTTGCTACTAATGATCCTGTCAATGGTTCGGGAGATTTGGGATGTCTTGTCCCCACGTACATTCCAGCCCTGCCAGAAGAGCCTACATCTGACTCGGGTGGTGATGCATATACTGTAGAGCTATTGGATAACGGAAGGGTTCAGGTTTGTGCCCCGGAAATGCAAAACGAGACCGCACTACCAGATTTACCGGCTGGCGAAGAGTGTGTCACTCGCTAAAAATTCTTAGCAATCAAAAAGCCCCCAATGGGGGCTTTTTGATTTAGGGGTTTAGTTCCCTCCTCCAGAACCCGAATTGCTGCCGCCGTTGTCGTCATCCTCTTCTTCTTCGTCATCGTCATCATCTTTGTCCGAGACGCCGTCATTGTCATGATCATCGTCCCTTTCATCCTCATCATCATCGATATCATCGTTGTCATCGTCGTCATCCCGAACATCAGAGATGCTGTCATTATCGTGGTCATGGCGGCCTCGTCCCCTTTCGTCTACGTCGAGAATCCCGTCGTTGTCATCGTCAGGGTCCAGAGCATCGACAATCCCATCGTCGTCATGGTCTCTCGGCCTTAGGTCCCTTGCGTCACCGTCTCCATCATTGTCATTGTCGCTATCCTGATTATCCGGAATGCCGTCTCCGTCGCCGTCTGCTCGCGGACCCCAGCTGCGGATAATTCTCGCATCAACCTCAAAGCTGCCGTCGGTGGAAGTCGTTCCTAAAACTCCGGCAAAATTCCCAACAACGAAATCAGCAAGCACCCGGTTGGGGCTTAGTATTTGAGTAGAGGCGGAGACATTGATGGTCCAATCTCCTCCCCAGCTGGTTACGACCAAGGAGTTAGTACCGACCGACTTGATAACACCGCGCAGGAGCGTTTTGCCGTCAGGATTGATGTTTAACATCACCGGCCCTGCACTGCCTGGCCCAGAATTACTTGAGGGAGATTGCGCCAGAACAGCTACTGTGCCCACCCCCACTGCTACTGCTGCAAGAATCAAACCGAAAACCCAATATTTTTTCATATATTTTTAATAAACAAACTTAATTAATAATACCCAACGACTACATTATACACCCGTGGTCACTTAATGGAAGTTATCCTTACCCTAAAGAAGGGCTGGCGGTGGCCGGCCCGGCGAAGGTAGCGGGATTTTTGCTTGTATTTTAAAATGTGTACTTTTCGGGCGCGGCCGATGTCGAGAATCTCGGCGTTCACCTTCGCGCCTTCAATATAAGGTGTGCCGATCGAGGTATCCTTGCCATCGTCCCAGAGGAGCACTTTGTCGAAAACCAACTTGTCGCCCTTTTTATGTTCTCCGGCCAATTTTTCAACAGAAAGAGTTGTCCCCTTCGAGACCTTGTATTGCTTGCCGCCAGTTTGTATTACTGCGAATTCCATGTGGCTTATACTATACGAAATTCCTAAAAATGCAAATATTTATCTAATTAAAATAGGGAAACCGCTGAAAGCTCGGTCTCCCGTTTGCTTACAGCGGTTTGATTACTTGATCTGTCCCGCGTCGTCCGTGTCCACCTCTCCTGGCGGGCCTCGGTGCGGGAGTGACCGAGACAACACCATCTTGATGTCGATGAGAGAGTCATTGGCTGGCTTCCCACCGAAGAGGGTGCGTGAGGCTCGAGCCCTGGGGTCAGGGAAAAGCTCCCCGTCGTAAACCTCCTCGAACCCCTGGCGGTCTTCGTCGATGTCGCGGAGGACCACCTGCACATCGACGACATTCCGTTCGTCCATGCCGAGACGGTGTACAATCGACATGCAATTGTCGATCGCTTGTCGAGCCTGTTCACGAATACCACCAGGGACAAGTTTCCCATCTTTCAGGGCGGTTTGGCCCGACAATATCACCAAACTGCCTGCTTCAGAGTACTGACTGTACGGCCAGTCCTGCTCTGTCCCCCGAAGAAGCTCTTTCCTCCACATTTTGAATACCTCCTCCGCGATGATTGTGGACTTACGTTTCCGCTTTCGTTATAACACACTTATGATAGAATTTGAATATGATCGAATCGAAGATTATGGAGCGGTATTTTTTCTTCGGGCTTCTCCTGGCCACCCTTCTTTTCACCTTTTTCATCTTTAAGCCCTTTTTGGTCGTCCTGGTGCTCGGCATTTGCTTCGCCATCGTTCTGCACCCGGTTTACGAGTTCTTTAAGGGGTTCAGGATCCCCAACTTTCTCGCCTCCCTCCTGACGGTAATCTTCTTCATCATCGTGGTCTGCGGGCCGCTTCTCGGCATCGGCAAGCTAGTCTTCGACCAATCACAGGATATTTATGCGAACCTGGTCCGAGGCGGAAGCGCCGGACCATTTGTCGAAAAGGTGGACAACGCGGTCAATAATTTTCTTCCCGGCGATTACGCTTTCGATGCCGGAGAGAAAATTTCGAGCCTGTCGGGCGCCATATCGCGCAACATCGCGCAGATCTTCAGCACTACGCTCACTACCCTTTTCCTCTTTCTGCTACTCCTCCTCGCAATATTTTATTTCCTCAAAGACGGCGCCCGCTGGCGGGAAGCAGTGGTCGTGCTCTCGCCACTTGCGGATGCGAACGATGAACAGATCATCTCGCGACTGCGCCTGGCGGTAGACGGCGTGGTCAAGGGCTATCTCTTGGTTGCGCTCGTGCAAGGGCTGCTGATGGGTGTGGGCCTTGCAATTTTCGGAGTGCCGCACCCAGCGCTCTGGGGCGTGGTTGCAGCCATCGCTTCGCTCGTGCCTACCATCGGCACCGCGCTTGTTTCCATCCCCGCATTCATCTTTCTTTTCCTCTTTGCAAGCGTGGGCAATGCAATCGGGTTCCTCATCTGGTCGGCCCTTCTTGTGGGCATGATAGACAATTTTCTCTCGCCAGCCTTCATTGGCAAGAAGATCGATATCCCGCCGCTTTTCATCCTCTTTGCGGTACTCGGAGGAGTTTCGCTTCTCGGTCCGGTGGGGATACTGATCGGCCCCTTGGCCGTGAGCCTGCTTTATACGCTCATTTCGATTTACCGGCATGAATTCAGAAAAAGTGGAGCTTACTAATACGCTTTCGCGGAAGAGGGAGGTCTTTTCCCCGATCAAGCCGGGCGAGGTGCGCATCTACACCTGCGGGCCGACGGTTTATGACTACGCGCATATAGGCAATTTGCGCGCATATATCTTTGCCGATATTTTACGCCGGACGCTCGAGTATGCCGACTACGAGGTAAAGCACATAATGAATATCACCGACGTCGGGCACCTTCAGAGCGATGCGGATGAAGGCGAGGATAAGATGACGCTTGCGCTCAAGCGTGAAGGCAAACCGCTTACGACATCCTCAATGCACGAAGTTGCCGAATTTTATTTTGGAGCCTTCAAGGACGATCTTGCGAAGCTGAATATCGAGACCCCTGAGCGGTTCCCTTTCGCGAGTGATCACACGAAAGAAGAGGTTGACTTGATCCAAAAACTTCAAGAAAAAGGACTTGCCTACAAAACGAGCGACGGCATATATTTCGACACAAAAAAATTCCCCGGCTACGGCAAACTCGGCGGCATACAGGCTGATATAGAATCGAGAGTGGTAAATCCAGAGAAGCACGACTCCCGCGATTTCGCACTTTGGAAATTCGACGATAAGCTTGGCTATGATTCTGATCTGGGCAAAGGCTTTCCCGGCTGGCATATAGAGTGCTCGGCGATGTCTATGAAGTATCTCGGCGATACTTTCGACATTCATACCGGCGGCGTGGATCACATACCAATTCATCACAACAACGAGATCGCGCAGTCTGAAGGCGCGACCGGCAAACCGCTTGCAAATTTCTGGATTCATAACGAGTGGCTTCTCGTCGATGCGAAAAAAATGGCGAAGTCGAACAAGAATTTTTACACGCTGAGAGATATAGTAGAACGTGGTATTGACCCCGCAACATTCCGTTTTTGGCTCCTTATGGCAAATTACAGAAGCCCCGTTAACTTTACTTTCGAGGCTCTCGAAGGGGCAGAAAGTGCTCTGAAACGGCTCAGGAGTCTCTATTTGAGCATGGGAAGTGAGACAGGTGCAGTAAGCAAAAAATACCGAGACGATTTTGCCGCCCATGTTTTTAACGACTTAGACACGCCCGGAGCGCTCACCGTTGTCTGGGAACTTCTCAAAGACGAAAAAGTTTCTGATGCGGACAAGAAAGCGACACTTCTTGATTTTGATAAAGTACTGGGTCTGGGGATCGCAGGTTGGAAAAAAGAAGAGATTCCGTTAGAAATAAAAAAAATAGTTGCACAGAGGGAAGAAGCAAGAAAAAATCAGGATTGGGAAAAAAGTGATAAACTTAGACAAGCAAGTGTCGCTGGAGGGTATGGTATTGATGACACATCTTCCGGTCCAGAAGTTCACAAATTATGATTAAAACAATTATCAATTCAAATACCAAGGACGCGGACGCGGTGATAGTTTCCGCTGGCTATGAGCGAACAGTTTCTTCACACAAGGGCACAGCCGCGGGGCCGGCGCGGGTGGTAGAGATGCTCAACACGCAGATAGAGTTTTATGACAGGAAGTTTCGTAAAAATGTAAAGGATTTCATACAGATCGCGCATGAAGATCTGGGTGACTTGAGTAAATTTACTCCCGAGCAAACTCGAGAGTTGATTAAGGCGAAGTGTGAGAAGTTCGTGCAAGCCGGCAAATTTATTTTCCTTCTCGGGGGCGAGCACACCGTCTCGCTCGGGCATCTGGATGCTCTGGTAGAGATGCACGACCCAAAAAGCGTGACGATCCTCGATATCGATGCGCATTGCGATCTGCGCGACGACGACAGCGACTACAACGATGTGTCCCCCTCCCGGCTTGCGCACTCGACCGTGATGCGCAGAGCAAGCGAACTCGGTTACCCTATCGCCCAAGTCGGGGTGCGCACTTACTCGCAAGAAGAGCACGAATATTTTTCTAACCCCAAAAATAACATAACAGTCTTCGAATGGGGCAATAAGGAGAAAAAAGAAAAAACCCCTGTTGATGAGATCCTCAAAGCGATCAGGACCAAGGACGTTTATCTCTCTATAGATGTAGACGGCTTTGACCCGGCGCATATGCCCGGCACCGGCACGCCGGTTCTGGGCGGAATTGGCTGGTGGTATGGGATTGAACTGCTTGAGAAGGTGGTTACAAGCTGTAACCTCCTCGGCGCCGACATTGTGGAGGTTTCACCACAGGAGGACACCGTCCTCACCGAATACGGCGCCGCGCAATTATGTTATACAATCCTGGCAAATAAGTTTAGGAAATTACTAACCCCCTAAATCCCTCTTGTCAGGGGGAGGGGAATTCACCTCCCTTGATAAGGGGAGGCTGGGAGGGGTTTAGATCCCCTCTTTTTTAAGGTCCTCAATGAGCTCGCGGGATTTGCGAGAGAGCTTGCCCGGAAGCCGGATATTCAATTTTATGAGAAGGTCGCCGCGCTTGCCCTTTCCGGTCGGTACGCCTTTACCACGGACACGTAGCGTCTCGTTCACCGACACCCCCTCAGGGATTTTTACCTCGATCGGGCCATCCAGAGTCTCTATGGTTCTCGCGGCTCCGAGCAGCGCTTCAGAAAGTTTGAGGTCGAGTGTCATCGAAAGATCACTCCCTTCTCGTCGAAAGGTTAGGTGCCTCGCCACGTTTATTTTGATGTAAAGGTCGCCTGAAGTCCCTTTGGCAACCGCCTCGCCCATTCCGGACATGCGGATCATCTCACCGTCGCGAATGCCGGCGGGAATGACAATCGCGATTTCTTCTTCCCGGCGCTCAACTCCCCTTCCTTTGCAACTCTCGCACTTCTCCTTCGGGACTTCCCCAGTGCCCAGGCATTCCTCGCAAGTTTTTGATGTTTGGATGGTTCCCAAGATTGAGCGCTTTGTCTCGCGGATTTTGCCTTTGCCGTTGCAGCGCTTGCAGGTCTCCATGCCAGTGCCGGGTTTTGCTCCGGCGCCGTGGCAGACCAGGCAGTTCGAAGATTTGGTGATCAGAATGTTTCGCTTCGTTCCAAAAATTGCCTCTTCGAAAGGGATCTGGATCTCCGTGGAAATGTCTCTTCCTCTCCTTACCTCCGTCCGGCCCACGCCGCCGCCGAAGAAGTCGCTGAAAATATCGTTCAAGTTTCCGAAATCGAACTCTGCACCTCCGAAGCCGCCCATGTTGGAGAAATCCCAGCCCGAAGCGGGTCCGCCCTGCCCTCCGTAGCCTTGAGCGAAAGAGGGACCGAATTGGTCATACTGCGTTCGTTTGGTGTCGTCCGAAAGGACCTGGTAGGCCTCGTTCACTTCCTTGAATCTGGATTCATCCCCGCCTTTTTTGTCAGGGTGATATTTGTGGGCAAGCTTATAGAAAGCTTTTTTTATCTCGTCCTTCGAGGCGCCTTTGTCCACGCCAAGAATATTGTAGTAATCTTTAGCCATTGCTTTTTATGTATTATATCATAGGTTCCGCTTCTTTGGAAGTCGTGACCTTTTCCTTCTCCTCGTCCCCTTTCCCCTCATCTTCTTTTCTTTTTGCTTTTCGTTCGATGATCGCTTTTTCCTCGGCGCTTCGGATGATGGTAGCCTCTTCTGCTGCGATGAGTTTTGCCGCTGCGTCTTTTGGTATTGAATATTTTCTCCGCGACGCATCGATAACTTCTTGTCTGTAAGACGGATGTGTGGCCGGAAGCACGTTCAGGGTTTCTGCGGAAAAAGGGTCGTAGGACTCGCCGTCGATCGTCATCTTCATATAAAATTCCTTGACCGCAAGGTTGACCATGTCCTTGACATCGAAGATCGGCGCAAATTCTGGTTTGAGCTTCACAGCGTCCTCGCCGCCAACGCGAAAGCAGACGAGGCTCCCGGTGTTGCCGAGGACCGCATGCTGGACTTGCGGAATAAGCTGGCCGATGTATTGGTGGGCTATAGTTAAGTTGAGCGCGTATTTGCGGGCTTCGGAGAGAATATTTTCAAAAGTTTGAGTGACAATGTTATGAAACTCGTCGACGTAGAGGTAAAAATCAACTCGGTTCTCAGGCGGGATTCTGGCGCGCTCCATGCCAGCCTGTTTGATTTTAGTTAGGAACATTGAGCCGAAGAAGGAAGAGTTCTCCTCGCCGATTCGGCCCTTGGAAAGATTGATCAGTATTATTTTTCCATCCTCCATGAGTTTCCCGATATCGATTTTATTTTCTTTTTGGCCGAAAATATTCCGGAGGAGTGGATCGGAAAGGAACTGGCCGAGCTTGTTCACCAAGGGAATGATCGCGTCGGTGTCGAATTTCTCCGACCAGTCGGCGAACTCGATTGCGAAGAAGCGTTTGACCATGTCGTCGGTGATGTATTCGACCACCTTCTGCCGGTAATTTCGGTCGGTCAGCATCGAGATCATCCCGCGCATGGTGGCGTGCGGATAGTCGAGTAGTGCGAGGCAGGTGAAACGGAAGACATGTTCCAAGCGCGGTGTCCAGTTGGCGCCGAATTGCTTCTCGAGGACCTCGATCAGCCCTTGGGTCAGGATGAATTTAAAAGATGGGTCGACGTTCTGAAGCGGATTAAAGGATGAAGGAAACTCCGAGTCATTCGGATCGATCACGCAGACATCCTCGATGCGCTCCTTGGGGATATAATCCAAAATCGTCTCGATTATGTCTCCGTGCGGGTCCATTAGGCAGAGGCCGTGCCCGTAGGTAATATCCTGCCGGATTAAAAGTTCGAGCAGCTTCGTTTTCCCCACTCCGGATTTCCCGACGATGTACATGTGTCGGCGGCGGTCGATGCGCTTGATACCGAAAATGAATTTTTTCTCCTCGAGTGCGGCAACGTAGTTGGTCCGGCCAATGAAAGAAACTTCTTCCGGGTCAACCTTGCCGAAGACCGGGAGTTCCGGCGGCGGCGGAGCGTATCTGATTATTTGGACCTTATTATGACGGACCATGCTATGATTTTAGCACTTTTTGCTCTTTGTTCATACGGCGAAAAACGGAATTGTTTTGGTTCATGAGCTCATCATAGGCTCCTTCTTCCACTACTTGTCCCCTTTCCATTACGGCAATCTTGTCCGTGTATTTAAGCGTGCCCAGGCGGTGAGCGATTATGAGAAATGTTTTGTCTTTGCCGTAAACGCCTAAAAGCTTTTCCATAATTTTTCCTTCCGTCTCCGAATCAAGCGACGAAGTCGCTTCGTCGAGAATTATTATCGGCGCATTTTTGTAAATCGCGCGGGCGATCCCCAGGCGCTGGCGCTCTCCGCCGGAGAGCATATAGCCCTTTTCACCGATTTTCGCGTCGAGCCCCTCCGGTAGTTTGGCGATCACTTCACCAAGTTGAGAAATTTCAGTAGCCTGATTCAGAAGCTCGCTGTCGCCGCTGCGCATCATAGTAATATTGTCGCGAAGCGAGAGGTTAAAGAGCTCGGTCTCTTGTAGAACTACAGTGATGCTCGAAAGCGTTTCGTTGTGCGAAATCGAGTAATAGTTTTTGTTGCCAATTTTGAATTCACCGGACTCGAGCGCGTAAAGGCCTAAAATTATTTTTGCCAGAGTTGACTTGCCGGAGCCGGAGAGTCCCGCGATCCCCGTCTTTGTATTTCTCGTGAGCGTCAAATTAAAATCCTTCATCCCCATCTGCCCCGACCCGTAATCCATGTTTGCATTTTTAATCTCGATTGCTTTCCAATCTCTCGGGAACGTTTCATTGCCTCTTTTGATAAACTCCGTTTCTCTAAATATAGGCATCATGTTGCCCAGATCGGACCTGAGCTCAATAAGATCTGAATGCATATTACTGAAATCTCCCAACCCATCACGTAGTCTAAAAAAATAGGCGAAGGCAACCAATACTGTTCCTATGGTGATAACCTGAGCGATTACCTCCTTCGCTGTCAAAAATAAGAAGAACATTAATGCTGTACCGTTTATGAACTGTAAAAGATACCACTTACTATATCCCGCTTTTGATCTTTTTATTGACATATCCCGCGATTCCTCTTCTCTATTGGCCACACGCGCGCTAATATTTTGTTCACTACCTAGGGCTTTCACTGCAAGTAAATTGCTTGCACTTTCTACATACACTCCACCCGCAGCTTGGTTAAATTTATTGAATTCATTACTCAATCGTAGAATTTTTTTGCTTAGCGTAAATTCTATCGACAAGAAGAGAGCAGTATAAACGAAGATTACAATGGCCAACTTATAATCAATGAAAGACAATATAATAATTGCCCCGACAATGTCGGCAAAAATTTTGAGAATATCTTTTGTCAAAGCTCCTAGCCAGGACTTGATAGAATCGGCACCAGTAAAGATACGCTGAATTTTGCTTCCAATATTTTCCTTACTGTGCCATTCAAGAGAAAATTCAGTTAACCTTTCAAATCCCCAAATTCGCGCCTTGGCTCTGCCCCTTTGTCCCATTATTGATATATTCATCTTGCTGTACAAGCGAATTAAAGACGCAGCAATATATGTGCCCCCAATGAAAAGAACATAACCATACAGGGGCTCAAGAGGATCACCGGGAGAGTGTATTGTTAAAAGATCAATAATTTTTCCCGTTACATAAGGAGGGACAAAAGTATAGAAGAAAATAGATGAAAGTAGAATTGTAAAAAAAATGAATTTTCTTCTATCATTCTCTAAGAAATACCAAATTGCCTTTGGTACGTCCCACCAGGAAAAATTTTTTACGTCCTCCTTCATTCGAGAACCCTCCTCAAGACGTCTTCAGGCACTTCTTTAGTTTTTTCAGCCTTAGGCTGACCAGCCTCTGGCTGGTACGGCGGAGGCGGCGCAGCTTGCCCTGAGCTTGCTTGTTGTGAGCTCGTCGAACCAGTCGAAGGGGGCACTTTTTCTTCGATTACTTTTTTTAATTTATCCATATCCTCGGCTTTTGCGGACAAATCTCTTGCGTCTTTTGTTTCTTTTCTTTCATTTTTTTTCAAATTCGCAAGCGAGATCGGTGGCGGGGTCGGCTTTACTTCTTCTTTCATCGCTTTGCTCAAAACTTCTTTGAGACCGACATTGTCTTTCTGCTGCCTATGGAATTTTTTTGGGGGAACCTTCGGGCTCTCAATGCCGGTGGGCGAAAATTCTATTCCGAGCGCGGCAAGCGGCTCGTAAAACGTAGCCTCCTTTTCTATAAGCTCTTTTTTCGAAAGGCGGACAGGCTGGATCTCTCCAACCTTTATCTTCGCGTGGCAATCGTCGCAATAAACTGGGCGGCCCGGTTCGGGCTTGAAAGGCACCATCGTTTCTCTTCCGCAATTCGAGCAGATCGCCTTGAATCGCTCGCTCGAGGGTATCGGCTCGTCACCTAGAGCCATCCCGCTCCAGTCGGTGATCTCTTTCTCAACATCGACGCGCGGCCGGCAATAAAGCTCACGAGATGCTTTGATAACTTCACGTTCTATCGCTGGGTCGCTCCGGTTTTCGATCGGGGGCAATGTCTTTGCCGAGAATGGCCTTGAAGTTATGCCGTCGATCATGAGCTTCATGTAAACCTTGTAGTTCGGCAGATTCACGATATCTTGCGGAGTGAATTCCGGCTCGAATTCTGCTTCGAGAAATTCAGCGTCATCGGCACCCACGCGGAAAACTATCATAGTGCCGACGTTGCCAAAGACTGCATCGCGAACAGAAGAATTTTTCTCCGCCACGAGTTGGGCGGTGTACTGGTGCGCGATGGTGAGGTTTAGGCGGTATTTGCGCGCCTCCGATAGGATGCCTGCGAAAGCGTCGGTCACGAAATTTTGGAATTCGTCGACGTAGAGGTAAAAATCCTTTCGCTCGTCCTCGGGGATCCTCACGCGCTCCATCGCCGCAAGTTGGATCTTGGTGATGATCATGCCACCCAAGAGCGCGGAGTTATCTTCGCCGATCCGGCCCTTCGAAACGTTTACCAAGAATATTTTTCCTTGGTTCATGATGTCGAAGATGTTGATGGTGCTTTGCGACTGGCCGACGACGTTTCGGATGATCGAGGTTGAGAGGAACTGACCGACTTTGTTTTGGATCGGAGCGATCGCTTCGTTTCGGAACTTATCCTGCCAGGCCTCGTACTCGTGTATCCAAAATGCCTTGATCACCGGGTCCTTCAGATTGTTGATGATTTTTTGCCGGTAGTCTTTGTCGACGAGCATGCGCGGGATGCCAAGGAGCGTGGTTCCTGGCGTATCAAGAAGCGCGAGGATCGTGTTGTTCAAAATATATTCCATGCGAGCGCTCCAGGCGTTCGCCCAGATCTTAGTAAATATTCCCATCAGGCCCGAGGCGACGAGGTGTTTGTACTTCTCGTCCACAAGTTCAAGTACGTTGAAGCCGATATGATAGTCGGTATCGGCTGGGTTGAAATAAATGACGTCTTTCATCCGGTTTGACGGGATGGCGGAGAGGACGGATTCCACTAATTCGCCGTGCGGGTCTACCACGCAGACGCCTTCGCCGTTCCGGATGTTCTGGATAATCATGTTGAACATCAGGACCGATTTGCCGGTGCCGGATTTTCCCAAGAGATAAACATGCTGGCGCCTATCCTTGCGCTTGATGCCAAAGAGAGTGTTTTTATCCCGATAGGTCGTGAGCCCAAGATAGGTAATCTCCCTATTTATCGGTATTTCCGGAATGTCAGGCATTCCTTAATTATAGCACTATTTTGAAGTTTCGTCGGGGTTCTCGCCCTCCTTTTTCTCTTTGAATTCCGCGTCGCGGACTTCGCCAGGTTGCTCTTCGGGAGTCGAAGATTCTGAACTCGCTGAGGGGTTTGCCTTTTGCATTGCCTCCCCTATTTTAGACATTTCGGCCGAGAGTTCTTCGGTGGCGCTCTTTATAGCCGCAACGTCAGCGCCGTCTTTGACTTCCTTCAGCGCTGCGATCTTTTTATTTACGTTTTCTTTTAGCTCCGCCGGCACTTTCGTTTCGTTGTCTTTAAGCGCCTTCTCGGCTGTATAGATTATCATCTCCGCGGTATTCTTCACGTCCGCAGTCTCTTTCTTCTTCTTGTCCTCCTCTGCATGCGCCCCCGCATCCGCCTGCATTTTCTTTATGTCTTCATCTTTGAGGCCGGAGCTTGCTTCGATGCGAATAGATTGCGACTTGCCGGAAGCTTTATCCATAGCCTTCACGTTCAAGATGCCGTTCGCGTCCACATCGAACGTCACTTCCACCTGCGGCATGCCTCGGGGCGCCGGCGGGATACCGTCCAGAATAAAGCGCCCGAGTGATTTATTGTCCGCTGCCATCGGCCGCTCGCCTTGGACCACGTGGATTTCCACACTGGTTTGATTATCTGCAGCCGTTGAGAAAATCTGCGACTTAGCCGAAGGGATGGTCGTATTTCTTTCAATAAGTTTAGTTCCCACACCGCCCAGAGTTTCAATTCCGAGCGAAAGCGGAATGACGTCAAGAAGGAGCACATCCTTCACATCTCCCTGAAGCACACCAGCCTGCACGGCTGCGCCAAGAGCCACCACTTCGTCAGGGTTCACGCCCATATGCGGCGGCCTCCCGAAAAACTCCTCCACCTTTTTTTGGATCATCGGCATGCGAGTCTGCCCGCCGACTAAAATTACTTCCTGTATATCCCCAACCTTAAAAGGCGATGCCTCCATCGCGCGCTTGGTGATCATCATCGCTCTATCTACAAATTCGCGGCAAATTTCCTCGAGGTCCGCGCGCTTCATGGTGCGTACCAAGTGTAGCGGTCCAGCATCGCTCGATGTTATGAACGGTAAATTGATCTCTGATTCCACTGCGCTCGAGAGCTCGATCTTCGCTTTCTCCGCGGCGTCATCGAGGCGCTGCTTGGAAAGAGGGTCTTTGCGCAAGTCCACTCCGTGTTCGCGAGCGAAGCCGTCCGCGAGCCAGTCTATTATCTTCTGGTCGATGTCCTTGCCTCCGAGGTGCGCGTCTCCATCCGTTGAAACAACCTCAAGAGAGCTTTCCCCCTCCTTGCTCATGTCGACTTGAAGAATAGAGATATCAAATGTTCCTCCACCGAAATCAAATACAGCTATTTTTTCACTTTTATTTTTATTAAACCCGTAGGCAAGTGCTGCGGCGGTGGGTTCGTTTATAATTCTTTTGACATTGAGTCCTGCTATAGCACCCGCATCTTTGGTTGCCTGTCGTTGAGAGTCGTTAAAATACGCCGGGACAGTGATGACTGCTTCGGTGATCTTCGTACCGAGTTTGGCCTCTGCATCAGCCTTGAGCTTGCCTAGTATCATTGCCGAAATTTCCTCCGGGCGATACCATTTGTCCCCCATCTTTACTTCGATTCCGCCGTTTTCAGATTTCCGAGTTTCAAATGGAACTGCCTGAATATCTTTCTGAACTCCCGGCTCGTCGTATGAGTGGCCAATAAATCTTTTGATTTGAAAAACTGTGTTTCTCGGATTTGTTACACTCTGGCGCTTGGCAAGCACGCCGGTCAGCCTGTCACCGTTTTTGGCAAGAGCAACGACAGAAGGCGTGGTACGCATACCTTCAGCATTTTCTAGTATTTTCGGCTCCCCGCCCTCGATGAATGCCATCGCCGAGTTAGTTGTTCCTAAGTCTATACCTATGATTTTTGACATGTTTTTTGCGCTCGCAAATTACTTGTATAATACCAGTATAGTGCTATACTTAAAACATGTCAAGCAATATCAGGAAAATCCTTAAATTACTTGCTGAAAAGCCCGCGATACCCGTAGAGACTCTTAAGGACCGAAACGACCCAAAGGCTTCCTATGCCCTTGCAAGAACCGCAAGGGCCCTTGTAACGGGCGGATATGTGGAAATGCTAAATTCGAGCCGGGAAAGCTATTTGCGGCTTACCAAGAAAGGTAAAACCAGGCTCGATACCATACGCCTAGAGGGAGATGGGATGCCCGTAGCGCAAAATTGGGATGGCAAGTGGCGAATAATTATTCTTGATATCGACGAAGCAAGGAAGAGTGAACGTGAAGCACTACGATATCTCTTGAAGAAAGCAAATTTCGTCTGCGTTAAGAATACCGTCTGGATCTCGCACCTCCCCTACGAGCATCTTTTTGAGAATATAAAAAAGGATCTCGGCCTCACCACCGAGCTCATGATCCTCGTCACTGATAATCTAGACCCCGAAACCCGTCTTGCTTTCCTAGAGGCCCTCAAAAAATAACATCTCTACAAACTGGAGTTTGTCAGGATGTCAGTAGACTTCTTGCTGATAGCAACGCTCGCAGTAGATTATTTCCGGCCGCTCGGAGGAATAAGTGGTTTTGAATTCTTCCAGGCACTTCCCTTCTCCGTGAAAGTGCTCGTTCTTTTCACACATGCATGATCTGTCCCAAAGCTTTAATGGATTTCTTTGTTTAATCCTCTGGAAATGCCGGCAGTTCGGACACAGGCGTGGAAAAGGCAGACTCATTCTTTTGTAGAATTTAAATTCCTCTGGAACAATTTTGAAAGCCTCGGTGCATTGTTCTTCACAACCCCCAGCATGAGCACAAGCGATTGTTTTGTTCAAAATGTCTTCAGGAACGTCCTGGATATGATCAGGGATTTCATTGCTCGCGATATCAATTTTATAGTTTCTTTTCTTCTCTTCCCGCCATTTGTATCCTTGTTTCTCTGCTTGCGTTTTAGTTAAAGGAAAATACTCTTGGGCTATAGTTTCGTTGTAGGCAAGCGGCGAGAGCCAGGCCGGGAAAAATTCCCCGAATTCCTTATTTTTTATCATGTGCTCGACTATTTTGGGCACAAGTTTCTCGTATTCCTCTTTTGAATACTGCTTATTCAGGACGCAATATTCTTTTTTGCGCAGGCCGATGCAGCCGAAAATATTCCGGCATTCGTGACATTCTTCATTGTAACGTGCATCTTGGTTGTTAATATTACGAGTTCCAAAAGCAACATTGTGACCACCAAAACAGTGCGCAATTTCATAGACCAACTCGCTCCCCCACCCCTGGAAGGAGGTATCGTAGCAATCCTTCGCAACGTTCCTAATATAGAATAAAAATCTTGAATCCTCAATTTGAGCAGAGGAATAAGAATCTTTCGTGTTTCGGGATTCATAAAGATCGTCTCCTGTGGAGTTAACCGACTTTATAATCCTCGCAAAGCGATGGATGGCCTGTCTATCCAATTCTGCAAGTTTTTTCTTATATTCTAAGTGAGCTTCAAAACTCCCTAAGTTGGCTTTCTCAATGAATTTTTTGTATTCCTCTCTAGAGTGTGGTTTGTTCCAGATGTGATATTGCTTGTTTCTAAGACCCACACAACCGAAGCAGTTTATGCAGTTTTTGCAGTCAATCAAATAGTAGCTTTCCACGCAAGCTTCTGAATGCCCACTAAAAAATAAATTATTGGACCCAAGGCATTCAAAAAGTTCGTAGCTGAATTCAATCTTCTCGCAGAATGCGATATCCATCGAATCGCCAGAATTGAAAATTTGATTGGCAAAGTATACTCTTTCATTACCCTTTCCCCCGAAAAGCAGATAGCAATCTCGAAAGTCCAGCCCGTAGTTGCAGTATTCGCTATTTACAAAATTCGTCCGATATAGATTCACTCGTGGCACAGAAACCTGGAGTGAACGGAATTGATTGAAAAAAGGCTGAGAAAAATCATAAGGCCTGCCGTAAGAGAGTGGGTCCCATTTGTCGGAAAGCCAGCAGTCCCGGCAGTAAATTGTAAAAGGCTCTTCCTCGTGGTAAATAGTCAGTGTTGATTCTCCGCAGAGAGCGCATTTACGCCGGTAGAAAACACGATTATTTCTAAAAAGGAGTCTCCGCTGGAACCGACAATCCGGGCAGAAAGTCGGCGGTGGCACCTGCATCTTCTCGTAAAAATTAAAATCTTCCGGCTCGATTACGAAGTTGTTTTTACAATTCTGGCAAGTTTTAGTTTCCGCGTTCATTTCATGCTGTCGGAGAACTTATGATAAAGGCGATGCAATTTGTTGACAGAATATTTTTTGAGGCCGAACTTGAGTTGGTTACGCCCTGTAACTACCCCAAGGCGGGTATACGGGACACTTTTTGCTATTTTTTCAAACGCCGGCATGTTTTCCGGCGCAACCGAAACCAATACCCTGCCTTGGCTTTCTGAAAATAAGTTGTGTTTGCTGACATCAACACCCGCCCCAAGCATTCCACCAATGCAGGCTTTGCTTAAGGCAACCGCCAGGCCGCCGGAGGTGAGAGAAATCGACGAGGCAAGAAGCTCTTTTTCTATCGTTCGCTCGAGCGATCTGTATATTTTTAAATTAGCCCTTGCGTCGACCCTAATTCCTTTTTTAGTTTTACCGAGGAGATATATTACGTCGCCCGCGCTCTTGAACTCCGGAGTAACGACTTTATTTATGTCAGGCACGACGCCGATCGAGGAGATAAGGAGAGTTGGCGGCACGGAGACTTTGGTCGGCCGGCCCATAGCATCAAAACCCTTGAAGTCGTTGAACATACTGTCCTTGCCGGAGACGAAAGGCGTCCTGTAGGCAATCGAGTAATCATAGCAAGCACGAGCGGCTTCCTTGAGCTGCCACAAGCGTTCCGGCTCGTTTGAAGAGCACCAGCAGAAATTGTCGAGAAGCGCGAGATGGTCGAGTTTTGCACCGGCTACGACGGCGTTCCGGACAGCGGTATCTATGGCTGCGGCGGCCATATCATAAGGGCTCGTTTCGCTCAATTCCGGATAAAGGCCGAGGGAGAGCACGACCCCTTTTTTTGAAGTAAGTACCGGCTGGAAGACCTGCGCGTCGGTATTGATGCGGCCCGGACCGGAGAGCGGTTTTAGGATCGAGCCGGCTTGAACCTCGTGGTCGTATTGCTCGGAGATGAAAGCGAAACTGCTGATGTTCTTATCGGCGAGAAGTTTTTCCAAGCTTCTCGCGACTGGCTTCGGGCTCGCGGGCTTAGGCCGCCTGGTGCGCAGATGAACTTTCGGTCGGCCGTCGTGCAGGAATCCCATATCCATATCCATTATCTTCTTACCGCGCCAGCGGAGCACGCATCTACCCGAGCCAGTAAACTCACCGATCCGAGTTGCCTCCACGCCGCGACTCTTCATCAGAGCCGCGAACCTCGCCCAATTGCGCTTGGGTACGGCCAGGGTCATCCGCTCCTGCGATTCCGATACCCATATCTCCCAAGGTTGCATATTCGCGTACTTAAGCGGTACTTTTTCGAGGTTCACTACCACCCCCTTTGATTCCTTGGCCATCTCCGAGACCGAAGAGGACAACCCACCAGCGCCATTGTCGGTGATGCTGTGATAGAGATTTTCACCGCGTGCTTCCTTAACCACTACGTCCGAGAGCTTTTTCTGGGTAATCGGGTCACCGATCTGAACCGCACTCACAGGAGAATTCGCATCAATAGCGAGAGATGAGAAAGTCGCCCCATGGATGCCGTCTCGACCCACGCGTCCGCCGATCATAACCACATAATCGCCGGGCTTCGCGCCTTTCTTGTAAAGCAACCGGCCGTGCTCGCGCTTTGGCATGAGGCCGACCGTACCCGCGAAGACAAGCGGTTTGCCCCGATATCTTTCACCGAAACGCACAAAACCCGAGACGGTGGGGATGCCGGAAGTGTTGCCGCCGGCATTGATGCCTTTTATCACCCCTTCCATGATCCTTTTCGGCGGGAACATTTTCTGGGTCAAGTCTCGGTCGCGATAAAGCGGTCTGGTATCCTCGGGCAATCCGAAACAAAAGCCGTATGTATTGGCAATGGGTTTCGCACCCAAACCGAAACCGATAGAATCGCGGTTCACGCCCACGATGCCGGTGATGGCTCCGCCGAAGGGGTCGAGCGACGAGGGAGTGTTGTGCGTTTCGACTTTATGAGAGATGAGGTATTTATCGTCGAACTTGATCGCGCCGGAGTTATCGGAGAAGACGGATACGCAAATATCTCCGCGCCCGCGCTTTTCCCTTATTTTATTTGTGGCACCCTTTATGTAAGTTTTGTAGAGTCCGTCCCGGATATTATCGATCGCAGAAGCGAAGATCGTGTGCTTGCAGTGTTCGCTCCATGTTTGGGCGAGCGACTCAAGCTCGATATCGGTTGGGCGGCGACCGAGTTTGCGAAAATAATCGCGGATCGCCTTCATGGAGCGAAGGTCGAGCGCAAGCGGCCCCCGGCCCTCGATACCCTGCTCGCTGATTTTCTTAAGCTCACTGTCCCCCACCTCAAGGTCAATCTTCGTTACTGGTCTACGCTTCTCAAGGGTGACCTTCGGCACAGATTGGGGAAGCATCAATTTCCCGTTTCCTACCTTGCGGATCTCACCACGCTCAATAAGCGGATTGTAAAGCGAGGCCGCAATTTTTTTCAGCGCCGCCGCACCGACCTTGCCCTTCAGTAAAAAAACTCGCGATGTATATACCTCGATGCCCTTCTTTCCGAGCAGATCTTCGGCCATTTCCCGCACCGTGTGCCCGACGTTGTCGGTGACGCCAGGCAGATAGCCCACTTCGATGGCTAACCTGTGCCCTTCGGCCGGAGCGCGGTCAATATAAAAGCGCTCGGTGACGGGGTTGGTAAGTGCACGGGCAATCTTTGCGACATTTCCGTGCGAGAGACGCGCGTCGAGCGCATAGACGTCGAGTAGGCGAAGGCTACGGACTCCGTACGCGCGCCAGGACTTGAGATATTTGAGGGCTCTCGGGTCCACGCTTCTCGCCGCGACGTATATCCGCGAAATCATACCGGGATTATAACAGAAAATCCTCTCATATGAATGATTCAGCAAGTAATCCAAGGACTTCTGCGTCTGTCACCTGTTCAAATGCGCGGTAGTGAGAACCAACTGCTCCCTTAAACTCTTCCGGCGGCTCAAGTACTATGATCTCATCCACTCCATCACGTTCAAGCTCCCTAATGGACTCTGCCGGTGCAACTGGAACGGCCACGACCACTTTCTTGGGATGATCCTTCATTACTCTCTTAACGGCAAGACGCATACTAAAACCCGTCGCAATGCCGTCGTCAGTGAGGATTACTATTTTGTTTTTTAAATTTATCAGTGGGCTATTGCCACGGTAGGCCAAACTTCTGCGAAGCGCTTCTTTCTTTTCTTTTTCTATTTCATTCGCAAGCCATTTTTTATCAATACTTTCAGCTTCTCCCTCGTTAAGGAGTAGAGTGCCCTTCTCATCGACAACTCCTACCGCGTATTCAGGATTCCCTGGAAGACCGATTTTTCGAACGGGAATAATATCTAGCGGTGCCTTGATTGCCTTAGCTACCTCGTATCCAAGCACAACTCCCCCTCGCGGAAGCGCCAAGACAACCACATCCTCTCCACTGTATTTAAGCAACGTCATCGCAAGCGCTTTCCCGGCTTCGGTTCTGTCTTTGAACATCGCTATTTAGATTTTTTCTTGTGAATTGGCGTCACTCCCCGCCTGTGCACCACGCCTTCCATCCGCGGCGGCCGCGTCAGGCGATCCTTCTCCCGCAGTAATTTTTTCTTATCAAAGGTTTTTCTATTTTTCCGCATGTATATATTTAAATATATATTAGCACAAAGCGTTGTAAAATGAAGAGAAGTTGCTATACTTTCTTCGTATTGGGGGATCGTCTAACGGTAGGACAGTGGCCTTTGAAGCCATTAATCTTGGTTCGATTCCAAGTCCCCCAGCAATTTTACAAGCGCAAGTTCGAGCGGGAGCTCGGGGATGAAAGCACGATCGAGGTTCTGATAGGCATCAAGGAGTGCAACAAGGGTCTTTGAATTAAGGGAACCCGCAGGCAGACTTTTGAGGAACTTAAGGTCATCCTCGGATAAATCATTTTTTATCTCGGTTTCCATTTTCGGCGCGTACTTGAGCATCAGAGCAAATCGGAGCCTCTCGATGATGAGTTTGAGGTAGAGCTTCATATCCAAATTCTCTTTTCCAGCTTTTTTCACCACCCCCATCCCCTTCTCGAGGTCTTTACCAGAAAGCGCAGAGAGAAAATCGTTCACCAGAGCGGTCTTTGGCGCGCCGGTGATCTCTTCAACCGCACTTCGTGATATTTTTTTAGATTTTTTCCCGGCGAAATTGAGAACCCTCTCCAGAGTGCCTTCCGCGTCCCGGAAGGACCCATCGCCCAGGAGCGCGATTAGTTCTGCGGAGCCGCCGTCGAGCTCGTAGCCCTCACGTTTGGCGATATCCTCCACGAGGCCCCGGAGGATCGAGGTCGCGGGTTTCCGGAACGTAAATACCTGGCAACGGGAGGTTATCGTCTCCGGAACTTTATGGAACTCTGTCGTGGCCAGGATAAAGATGACATGCTTCGGAGGCTCTTCGAGAGTCTTTAGGAGCGCCCCCCAAGCGTCCTTGGAGAGCATGTGCACTTCGTCGATGATGTAGACCTTGTATTTCGATTCGAGCGGAAGCGCGCGCACGCCCTCACGGAGCTCCTTGATGTCCTCTATCCCGCGGTTCGATGCGGCGTCGATCTCGTAAAGATCGTTTGCTGTTACCCCGATCTCCCGGGCAAATATCCGAGCGACGGAAGTTTTCCCTGTACCCCGGGAACCGACGAAGAGATAGGCATGCGAGACAGTGGAATCCCTTACCGATTTCTCCAGCACGCCGACGACGTGGTTCTGGCCCAGCACATCGTCCCATTTGGCGGGCCTGTATTTCCGATAGAAAGCGAGTTCCTGCATGAGCGAATTATAGCCGGTTTTTAATGAAATTTAAAGTTTTTTTCTCCACCTCTTTTGCACTCTTTGTCTCCATCAATTCGGCGCGCAGTTCTTTCGCGCCATCAAAGCCGCTCACGTACGCTTTGAAATGTTTTTTCATGATGGCAAAGTTTTTATGCCGGCCGAGAAGTTTTTCGAATAATTTAGTGTGCTCTATCATCACGCGTAGTTTTTCGGGAAGCGTCGGGATTTTTTCTGAGAAAAGCCAGGGGTTCCCGAATATCGCCCGCCCCAGCATTACCCCGTCGCAGCCGTACTTCTCGACTATCCTTTTCGCATCGTGCAAGTTCTCAACATCGCCGTTCCCAATAATCAGAGTTCGCTTTTTCATCTCATCTCTCATCTCAATGATCATAGGTAGAAGTTCCCAATGCGCGGGCACATCGGACATCTCCTTGCGTGTGCGCAGATGAATAGAGAGTGCCGCCAGATCAAGCGAAAGTAAATGCCTTATCCACCCCATTTCTACTTTGTTGTATCCCAAACGGGTTTTAACGCTGACCGGGAGCCCCCCCGATTTGGCGGCGAGAATTATCTCCTCCGCCAATTTTGGATCTTTGATGACGGCCGCGCCGGCGCACTGCTTCTCTACCGCCCTATCGGGGCAACCCATGTTTATATCTATGCCGTCGAAACCGAGCTTCTTGCAAAGATTCACGGCTATTGTAATATTCTCCGGCCTGCCTCCGAAAATTTGCGCCACTATCGGGTGCTCCCGCCGGCTGAATTTCAGATCGACAAGAAGTTTCTTGCGCGCCTCGGGGTGCGCCAATCCGTCGGCCGAGACGAACTCGGTCCAAAATACATTCGGTTTTCCATATTCGGCTATGAGCTCTCGGAATGCGCAATCAGTCACATCCGCCATCGGTGCGAGCGTGAAAAATGGCTTCTCAAGTTTTTCCCAAAAGCCCTGATCTCTCATTTGTAATAAACTTTGTTCCCGAAACGAAGGTCGATATATTCAAGTGCCTCGAGTTTATCTTTCAAGTCTTCGCTCCCAAGCACCAGCGCGAGATTATCCGCAGTTTTTTCCGCATCCTTGTCAAGCGGGAAAATTATTCGCGCAACGCCGCTCTTTTTCTGAAAATACAAAGCCGCGCCCCCTTCTTGAGAAACAACAAAGTGGGAAACATCCAACCCGAGATTGATAGCCACGTCCTTGTAAACTGACAGCTTTCCGAAGTTTGAGGAAGCGAAGGACACTCCCTCTGGGGCTACTGAGCCGACATCGCCGAAGAATTTGAAGTAGACGTTCCCGGAGAAATACGGAGCTGGGGCAAAAATAAATCCGCCTTCATCCATGAAATAGCATTCACCGCTTTCCTCGGGAGATCGGCCGCACCAGATGAACCTCGGCTCGCGTTCGGTTATCTCGATCGAGAGCGACTCTTCTCCAGTGAGTTTGATCGTCGCGCTTTTCAGGGTTTTAAAATTATCGAGGAGCCTGTCGCCCATTTTCGATTTCGGATAAATCAGGAAATTGGACCTGGGGAAGAGCCAGAGATATTTTCCGGAGAGCTCCTCCTCAGCAACCTTCCTTATCTCCGCCTCGTCAACTACCTTTGCGCCGATGACCTCCACGCCCTTGATATTAAATCGGCTGAAGGAGCTTGCATAAACGAGCCCCACGAAAACCCCCGTCAAAAGAAAGAGATAGAAAAAGGTCTTTCCGAACGCGAGCCTCCGTCTTTTCTTCTTCGATTTAAGGAGATGCGGGGAGGAAAGGACGTTTTTTTTCCTCATTGCTCCCTACTCTTGATAAATTCCTGCCCGCCCATGTAGGCCCGGAGCACGTCCGGAATTCGCACCGAGCCGTCCTTTTTTTGAAAATTTTCCACGATCGAGACTAAAATTCTTGGAGTGGCGATGGCGGTAGAATTGAGAGAATGGACAAATTCCGTTACGCCATCTTTATTCTTATAGCGGATGCCGAGTCGGCGAGTTTGAAAGTCGTGGAAATATGACGCCGAGCTGACTTCCCGATATTTTTCCTCCCTCGGCACCCAGGCCTCGATGTCGTATTTCTTCACCTGACCCAGGCCCAGGTCTCCACCGCAGTTTATGACCGTGTGATACGGTACTTCGAGCGACTCGAGAAACTCTTCGGTGTTATGATTGATCTCTTCGTGAAATTTCACAGACTCCTCGTGGCTTGCCGCGCAAAGTATGACCTGCTCAACTTTGTAAAATTCATGCACTCGGATAAGGCCCTTGACGTCCTTGCCATGGCTCCCCGCCTCTCGGCGGAAGCATGGAGAAAAACCCAGATATTTTATTGGTAGGTCCGCCTCGCTTAATATTTCGCCGCTGTGATACGCCATGATCGGTACCTCGGAGGTTCCGGCGAGATACTCGCCGTCCTCCAGTTTGTAAAGGTCCTCTTCGCCCTGCGGCATCCAGCCGGTGCCGAGAAATCCTTCGCGTCGATCAATTACTGGAGGTATCATCGGCGAAAAGTTCTTTTTCCCGAAAAATTCCATCGCGTAGTTCCAGATCGCAAATGATAGCCTGGTGCCTGCGCCTGTGAGAAAATATCCGCGGAAGCCGTGCACCTTGGTGCCACGCTCGAAATCAGCCATGCCGAGCGACTTCATTATCTCAATGTGGTCTTTGGGCTCGAAATCAAAAGCCGGCTTCTTGCCCCAGACCTTGATCTCCTTGTTGTCCGCGTCAGAATCGCCGTCCGGAACCGAAATGTCCGGCACATTGGGGACCTCTATCATTAGCGCCTGCCACTTCCCCATTACCTCTTTTAGTTTTTCCTCCTTTTTCTTGAGATCCTCCTTGACCGCGCGCATTTCCTCGATGAGCTGAAATTTTTCCTTCGAATCCTGATCTCGGCCGATCTCGAGCGAAACTTTGTTCACCTCGGCGCGGAGAGTTTCCACTTCCCGAAGGAGGCGCAGACGCTCATCATCAACGGAGATAAGCTCACCGATGTCAACCTTTACATGTTTTTTTCGGGCTCCGGCTTCGATGATGTCCTTGTTTTCACGGATGAATTTAATGTCGAGCATGGTATTATTCTAGCATGGAATTTAAATTGGAGATATTAGAAGGAACTCGGATACCAACAGCGCTTCTCGAAATTCCCCAACCACCCAAAAAGCTTTACCTGGCTGGCAGACTGCCGCCCAAGGATACTGTTTGCCTCGCGGTCGTCGGTTCTCGCAAGGCGACGACTTACGGAAAGGATGCGGTGCGAAGATTAATTTCCGGCTTACGCGGCTACCCGATTGCCGTTGTTTCCGGTCTTGCTCCGGGTATTGACGCCCTTTCACACGAAGCGGCGTTGGACGTCGGTCTTTTAGCCGTAGGGTTCCTGGGCTCGGGAATTTCACGGGAGGCTCTCTCGCTTCACCCGAATACTGACTTAATGAGAAGGATTATAGAGGCGGGCGGATGCCTGGTTTCCGAATTCGAACCTGACTTCAAGGCCCAATATTATTCCTTTCCGATGAGAAACCGTCTAGTGGCGGGAATTTCCCGCGCGGCTCTTATTGTCGAGGCCGGAGAGAAATCAGGCACACTCATCACCGCGCGGATGGCGCTTGATTATGGCAGGGATGTGCTCGCGGTTCCGGGGCCAATAAATTCTCTGACCTCAATCGGTACCAATAGGCTCCTGCGGCAAGGCGCGACCCCGATAACTTCCAGTGAGGATATTCTCGAGGCGCTGGGATTCAAAATTGACGAGAGGACCCGGCTCGCTACCTTTTTCGATGACGCCTCTCCCGAAGAAAAATCTGTATTAAAAATACTTTCTGAACCGATACCTCGGGACGACCTAGTCCGCGCGATGAAAATGAATATTGCTGAAGCCAACTCGCTTCTTTCAATTATGGAAATCAAGGGCCTGATTAAAGAAGAGCTCGGCGAAATCCGCACGGCGTTTTGACTTTCAAGTATCCATAGTGTAATACTGGCAGTTATGCGATTAGTAATAGTAGAGTCGCCGTCGAAGGCAAAAACTATCGAGAAGTATCTCGGAGGTGATTTTACTGTACGCGCTTCGATTGGGCACATACGAGATTTGCCAAAATCAAACAAAAAAGCGATAGATATCCCTGCTGGTTTTGTCCCTAATTACGAAATTTCAAAAGGTAAGGAAAAAGTCGTGAGCGAGCTTAGGAGCTTGGCAAAGAAGGCGGATATAGTGCTCCTCGCGACCGACCCTGACCGCGAAGGCGAGGCCATCGCCTGGCACGTCGAAACGCTCTTGGGCGATGGTGGAAAAACGAAACGCGTCCGTTTTTACGAGATTACTAAGGATGCCGTGGAAGAGGCTCTAAAAATCCCGGAGGAAATCGACATGAAACTGGTGCGGGCGCAGGAGGCGCGCCGAGTGCTCGATCGCCTCGTGGGCTATGACCTCTCGGGACTCATATGGAAGAAGGTGCGCTACGGGCTCTCTGCCGGCCGAGTTCAATCCCCTGCGATGCGTATCATCATGGAGCGCGAGCGGGAGATCAGAGCATTTGTTCCGGAGAAATTTTGGAAAATCTTCGGACATTTCGAGACGGAGCGCCATGAGAAACTAATGCTTGAGTGTAAAGAGGAACCACGTAACGAGAAAGTTGTAGAAGAAATCCTAAAAGTTGGCAAGGGAGGTAAATGGGAAGTTCTGGATGTAAAAGAATCCGAGCAAAAGCGCTCCCCCAGAGCGCCATTCACGACTTCAACGCTCCAGCAGGCCGCAAGCTCGCGCCTGGGTTACTCTCCTTCGCGAACAATGCAACTTGCCCAGAAACTTTACGAGGCGGGACATATCACATATATGCGCACTGACAGCACCAATCTCTCGCCGCAAGCGCAAGGCCAGATCTTATCCTATGTTGAGAAAAAGTTCGGCAAAGAATATGTGGGCCCCCGGGTTTATAAGACCAAATCCAAGAACGCACAGGAAGCTCACGAGGCTATCAGGCCGACCAATGTCAGTGTGCGCGATGCGGGCCATGGTGACGGTGACCGGCTCTATGACCTCATCTGGGAGCGTGCGATTTCCTCGCAAATGGCGGATGCCAAGCTACTCAAAACAAAAATCACCGCAAATGTTGCGGACGGAGGCATTCCCGATTTCTCGGCAACGGGCTCTCGCCTTCTATTTCCTGGGTGGCTCGCTGTCGATCAAGCTTCGCGCGGTGATGACGTAGAGCTACCGCTTGTAAAGAGGGGCGAGCCGCTCAAACTCATCTCGCTCTCTGACGAGGAGAAATTTACCGAACCGCCGGGCCGTTTCACCGAAGCGGGTTTGATTAAGGAGCTTGAAGAGCGCGGCATCGGCCGGCCCTCGACCTATGCTTCGATTATGCGCACTATTGAGGAGCGCGGATATGTGCGGAAGGAAGGCAAGACACTCTTCCCCACTGACACCGGCGAAGTCGTTTCCGATTTTCTCGAAAAACATTTCGCCAATTATATCTCCGACACCTTTACCGCCGAGATGGAAGATAAACTTGACGCTATTTCTCGCGGCGAACGCGAATACGAGAGAACACTCAAAGATTTCTATGGACCATTTGCGAAGGACGTTAAATCGAAGGAGAAACTCGAAAAAGCCACGAACCTGGGCGATGCTCCGGAGAATATCAAATGCCCCAAATGCGGCTCGAAGATGATCGTGAAGCTGTCGCGTGGCGGAAAGTTCTACTCATGTTCGAAATTTCCTGATTGTGGTGGAGCGCTTACGCTCGAAGGCAAAGAGCTGAAGGGTCCAGTGGAGACCGGCGAGGCCTGCCCCGACTGCGGGGAGAAGCATGGGGGCAAACTGGTGGTGAAAGAGCGCCGCGATGGCACCGGTACATTTATCGCCTGCTCGCGCTATCCCAAGTGCAAATTTGTAAAGTCCGACGCGGCGGATGACGAGAAAAAAAAGACCGGAGTGAAATGCCCCGAGTGCGGCAGGGGCGAGATCGTGGAGCGGCGCGGCAGGTTCGGGATTTTCTACGCGTGTTCGAACTACCCGAGCTGCAAATTTGCGATAAAAGCAAAGCCTACCGGCAACATTTGCAAAGAGTGCGGATCACTCATGATGGAAGGCACAAAAACCATTCCCGAGCGATGCTCGAACAAATCTTGTCCCAACCACAATCCTCACAAATTGAATAAAATCTCCTAAACGCTATATGGGTTACCATATAGCAACGGCGTTCGGACATAGAACAAATAATTTTGTTTTTGCTCCTCTCTTGTTGCTATAATCTAGTCATGGCCGAGCCCAGAGAATTAATTGCGCTCTCGGGCGCGAAAATGTTGAGCACTGACCGGGCGCTCCTCGAGAAAGCATTCTATTTTGCCGAGCGCGCCCATAAAGACCAAAAGAGACTCTCCGGCGAACCGTATTTTACTCACGCCTTTGCGACGGCGAAGATCATTGCCTGGCTTCGGATGGACGCGAAAACCATCGCCGCCGGTCTCCTGCACGACGTCCTTGAGGACACTCCTGTCACCGAAGAGGAGCTCAAGCGAGAATTCGGTCCGGACATAGTTTTTTTAGTGAAGGGCGTTACCAAGCTCGGGACTCTCAAATACCGGGGGCATGAGAGGCACGTCGAGAGCCTGCGGAAATTCTTCGTTGCTATGGCAAACGATCTCCGAGTGGTGATCATCAAGTTCGCTGACCGCCTGCACAACCTCCAGACTCTGGAACATGTGCCGGCCGAAAAGAGGGAGCGAATCGCGCTTGAATCGCTCGAGGTGTATGCTCCGCTCGCGAACCGTTTGGGTATGGGAAAACTGCGCGGCCTGATCGAGGATGCTGCATTTCCCTATGCCTATCCCGAAGAGTACGAGGTGGTGAATAATCTGATCAAGGAAAAAAAGGAGCCTTATGAAAAATATTTGGCCGAGGTCCGGCATACTCTCGAGAAAGAGCTTCGCAAAAATCGGGTAAAGGTAGTGGAAATTTCGACCCGGATTAAACATAAATACAGCCTCTGGAAAAAACTCGAAAAATATGGCGGCGACCTGGAGAAAATCTACGACATTATAGCGCTCCGAGTCGTTACGGAAAATATCTCGGACTGCTATCGCATTTTGGGAATAATTCACTCTATTTGGAAACCGCTCCCTGGGCGGATCAAGGACTATATCGCGGTTCCGAAACCAAATGGCTATCGCTCCATACATACGACTATCTTCACCGGCTCGGGGGGTATTGCCGAAATCCAGATACGAACCTTGGAGATGCACGCCGAAGCCGCTTACGGTATCGCGGCGCATTTTTCCTACAAGGAAAAAGGAGCGGCACGAGACAAGAAATCCAAATTCGAGTGGATCGAGGAACTGAAGAATCTGAAAGGTGCGCTTGAAGAACCGAAAAAATTTCTAGAGCACCTCCGGATGGATTTTTTCAGCGACCGCATCTTTATCTTTACGCCCAAAGGCGATGTGTTAGATCTGCCTGAGCACTCCACCCCGATTGATTTTGCCTACTCCATCCACTCCGAGATCGGCGACCACACAGCTGGTGCTAAGATCAACGGCAAAATGTCTCCGATCCTTTCGAAGCTCAAGAACGGAGACATCGTCGAAATAATTTACAGAGAGAATTCGCATCCTTCTAGTAAATGGCTCGATGCCTCAAAGACCACCGTAGCTAAAAAGCATATTCGGGCATATCTTGAAAAAAACAGCATATTTGGAAAGTACCGATTCGGCGGGTCTTAGACGCTCCAATTGGAGATATCGTAGAGGTTCTCTTCCTTCTTTCCCGGCACGGATTCGGGTACGCTATCGTTCTCCGTTTCGGGATTTTCCGCGATGTAATTTTCCAACATCTCGTCGGGCGCTTTCCCGCTTCCTTCTATCTGAGTGAGTATCTTCCGGAGATCGTCAACTGAAAGAAAATCAATCCTGATCTGCCCGCCGAGTTCTCGCTTGTCGATCTGCACGCGGGTGCCGAGTTTCTCCTGGAATTCTTCCTCGATCTGGGCAAGCTCCGGATCGGGGAGAAATTCCTTTTTGCGTACTCTGTCGGTTGCGATGTGCCGCGCCATCCTCTCTGCTTCGCGGACAGTTATTTTTTTGTAAAGAATCTCCTTAAAGACTACCATCTGCTCTTCAGGACGGTCCGTGAGCATGAGTATCGGTCGAGTGTGTCCATCAGTGATCTTGCCCATGGCAAGTGCGGCAAGCATTTCCTCGGGCAGATTCAAGATCCGAAGTGAATTCGATACAAATTCACGTGACTTCCCTACTCTCTTTGCGATTTCAGCATGAGTGAATTTAAATTCCGCGTAAAGCCTCGAGAAAGCGCGCGCTCGGTCGACGGGGTTCAAATCTTCACGCTGGAGGTTTTCTATGATCGCAAGCTCTAGCTTCGCCATTTCAGTATCTCCAGTGCGGATAACGGCCGGGATTTGGGATACGCCGGCGAGTTTTGCGGCGCGAAGCCTGCGCTCTCCGGCAATCAGTTCATATTCCACTGCAAGTCCACCATCCGTTTTTTCAACCTCCATGCGCGAAACGACGAGAGGCTGAAGTACTCCATACTGCCTGATCGATTGCGCGAGATCGGCGAGCCGCTCTTCGTCGAATTCCCGGCGGGGCTGGTAAGGGTTGGGCTTGACCTTATCCGTGTCAATCCAGAATATAGAATTGGAATACAAGTTCGACATTTTTCTATTTTAGCACAAGATTGATTTTTGTAAAAAATTAAAGTAGTATTGAAAAACCGAGTTGCCGAGGTGGCGAAATTGGTAACCGCAAACGACTCAAAATCGTTCGAGGGCAACCTCTTGGGAGTTCGAGTCTCCCCCTCGGCACATAATCACGATGCAGGAATTGGAGGAAAAAAATCATACGAACAAAATCGAGAATTTTGAAGTGGAGGGCGGGCGCAAACTCTCGGGGACGATCCGCACCAACGCTTCGAAAAACGGATCGGTGGGGCTCCTCTGCGCCGCGCTTCTTAACCGCGGCCGAACGGTCCTGCACGGCATTTCCCGTATTGAGGAAGTTTTTCGAATGATCGAAGTACTCGAAAGTATCGGGGTGAAGATCGAGTGGACGGCACAGCATAGCGTCGAGGTGTCGATTCCCGAAAAATTCGAACTCAATAAACTGAATCGCGATTCGGCGATAAAAACCCGCAGTATTGTGATGATCGCTGGCCCCCTGGTTCATTATTTGAAATCATTCTACTTGCCACACGCGCAGGGGTGTCATTTGGGAAAAAGAACCATCGCGGCACACATCTATGGCCTCGAAGAACTTGGTGTGGAGATAAAGGTAACGAACCAGAAGTACACTTTCAGCCAAAATAAACTCAAGGCCGCCAAAATTGTAATGTACGAATCAGGAGATACCGCCTGCGAGAATCTTTTGACTGCGGCGGCGCTCATTCCAGGAAGAACCACGATAAAATTCGCAAGTTCGAACTACCAAGTGCAGGAAATTTGCTTCTTCCTAGAAAAACTTGGAGTGAAAATCGACGGAATCGGCACCACCAGCCTCACCGTCCATGGGGTAAGTGAAATAAAAAAGGATATTGAATACTACAACAGCGAGGACCCGATCGAATCGATGATGTGGATAACCGCTGCGATCGCCACTAATTCTCCTTTGGAGATCACAAGATGCCCGATCGATTTTTTGGAGCTTGAGCTTTACAAACTCAAAAAGATGGGCCTACGCTTTAAAATTTCAAAGCCCTATAAAGCGAAGAATGAAAGAACGACGCTTACTGATTTGGTCATCAAGCCATCCAGGCTTCGCGCGCTGGACGACAAAATCGAAGCACGCCCCTTTCCCGGGCTTAATATCGACAACCTCCCCTTTTTCAGCCTGATTGCCGCTTGCGCGAGGGGCCAGACGCTTTTGCACGACTGGGTCTTTGAAAATCGAGCCATTTATCTTACCGAACTGAATCGGCTTGGTGCGAACATTCTTCTGGCTGATCCGCACCGACTTTTTATCCAAGGCCCAACCGAGTGGAAACCGGCCCAGGTGGTCTGCCCGCCGGCCTTGCGTCCCTCGGTTGTGATCATGCTTGCGATGCTGGCCGGGAGCGGTACGTCAACGCTCCGAAACGTATATATGATAAACCGCGGGCACGAAAATATCGTGGAAAGGTTCAACTCAATCGGTGCAAAAATTAGGACGACCCACGATTAACCCCAATGAAAAAGAAGGTTGTAGTAATTGTCGGGCAGACTTCCACCGGTAAGAGCGCGCTGGCAATCCGAGTCGCAAAGAAATTTGGCGGCGAAATAATAATTGCCGACTCAAGGCAAATATACAAGGGGCTAGATCTCGGGAGCGGTAAGACCACCAAGGATGAGATGAAGGGCGTGCCCCATCACCTCCAGGACATCGCCGACCCAATGAGACACTTCTCGGTTTTTGAGTACACAAAACTTGCCGAGGAAAAAATAGAGGAGGTCCTTGATCGCAACAAATTGCCGATAATCGTCGGCGGCACGGGATTTTACGTGGATGCGCTCACCCGCGGAACGGTTCTGCCGAGGGTGCCGCCGAACTCGCAGCTACGCAAAAAACTCAAGAAAAAATCCGCCGCGGAGTTGTTCGCCGAGCTCAAGCGAATTGATCCAGCGAGGGCTGCTACGATCGATGCTAAAAACAAAGTTCGCCTGGTCCGCGCCATCGAGATCGCAGGCGCTCTGGGTTGGGTGCCCAAATTAAGAATGGGCATTCCAAAATTTAAGTTCGTAAAAATCGGATTGACCTTCCCTGATCGGATGCTTAAAAAAAGGATCCGGGCGAGGTTGCGACAGCGCCTGCGAAAAGGAATGGCGGTCGAACTACGCCGATTGCACGAAGAGGGAGTTCCTTGGAAAAGATTTGAGGAGCTCGGGTTCGATCAGCGTTTCATCGCGCTTTATCTTCAAGGAAAATTGACCGAAAAGGAGATATTCCCGAAGCTCTTGCAAAAAAATTGGCAGTACGCCAAGCGGCAGTTCGCCTGGTTCAAGCGCGACGAGGAGATCAAATGGTTCGCGCCGCCGCAGTTTCCCAAGATTATGGATTATCTTCACGAGGCGCTCTCTTGAACAGCCTCGGAAGCGCAGGGAAAAACGACGCGAGAATGATGAGAGCGACAATCCAGAGAACATACTCCTTCGCCTCCGGGAAAAACTTGCCGAGGAAATAACCTCCAAAAATGAAAAGTCCGGCCCAGATTACAGAACCGAGGACGCTCGCTCGAATAAATGCACGGTATTCCATCTTGACGGCGCCGGCGACAATCGGCGCGAAAGTGCGGACAATTGGGACAAAACGAGAAAGGATAATTGTCTTTTTTCCGTGCTTAAAGAAAAACTCACTTGCCTTATTTAAATACTCGTCTTTAATAAATCTTTTGTAAAAAGCACGGTGGCGCCACTTCTCTAGGTGCGAACCAATGTGGTATCCGGCCAAAATTCCAGTAAAGCTCGCGGTCACGACCAACCCTACTAAAAGGTAGACATTCATTTTGTCACCTGAAGCAAAAAGCCCGGCAGCGAACAAGAGGCTATCACCCGGCAATGGGAAAAATATTCCCGACTCGAGAAAAATCACGATAATAATACCGATGTACCCGTAAGCCAGGATTTCATTGATTTGCAAAAATTCCGGCATGATTATTTGCGGGCGATGAGGGAATCGAACCCCCGACATCGGTTTTGGAGACCGAAGTTATACCACTTAACTAATCGCCCCGCTCCAAAATTATTTCTTGACTTCCTTGTGCTTGATCTTCTTGCGACACCATTTGCAATATTTCAAGAGCTCGATCTTTTTCTCGACGAGCTTCTTGTTTTTGCTTGACCAATAATTGATGCGCTTGCAGTTTCCGCAGGCGAGCTTTATAAGTCTATCCTGTGACATGCTCTAAATACTATTATAAAATAACCTTTTTAGCAACCACTTTGCGTTTCAGGAGCTTGGAAGCAACTTTTTCGAACTTTCTCGAATCTCCGGTCGTAAAGTAGATCGCACTGCCTTTGCCGTTCGCTTTTTTCTTAAGCAAAAATCTTGTTCGTCTTGCTATGGCCAGCCCTGAATCGATTAATTTTATTTTGGGTCCTAGCATTTTTCCTATTGTGCTCTTAAGGAACGGATAATGTGTGCATCCAAGCACTAAGCAATCAGCATTTGAATTTTTGACGCCGTTCAAGTACTTCGCGAGTAATTTTTTGACTTCAGGATTATCAATACTTCCTTTCTCAACAGTGTTCTCCAAATTCTTGCAGCCGATATTAATTACATCCACATCTTTGGCAAATTCCCTGATGAGTCTTCCCACGGTTTTACTTTTCGAAGTAGCCGGAGTGGAGATGACGGCGATAATGCCGCTTCTCGTGCGTTTTGCGGCAGGCTTAATAGCAGGCTCTGTACCCACGATAGGCAATTTATATCCGGCACGAAGTTCCTTAATCGTGTAGCACGTGGCGGTATTGCAGGCAATTACGAACATCTTGATATCCTGCTCGGCGATGAGATAATCCACGACCTTGTACATGAATCCAACAAGCTCTTTTTTACCCTTTTCGCCGTAAGGTACATTTTTCTGGTCGGCAAAAAAGACAAAATTTTCCTTAGGCAGGAGTTTTTTAAGCTCAATAAGTATAGAGAGCCCTCCCACCCCCGAATCAAAAACCCCGATCGGCCGATTATCTGTCATTTGAAGCTTGTTTTTAATTTCTTCTCGCGACTATATCGCTCAATCGCTAGTTCAATCAGTTTGTCGAGAAGTTTGGGAAAAGGGAGCCCGCTTGCCTCAAACATTCGCCGGAACATAACTGGCCCCGGGATAGTATTGATTTCATTGACATAAACCTGGCCTTTATGACTTACAAAAAAATCAACTCTTCCCATACCTTCGCATTCGAGTGCTTTATAAGTGCGCCTGGCTAAATCCTGAATTCTTTTTAAAAGTTTACGGGGCAATTTTACCGGAACAACATATTCAGTCCCACTCGAATCATCGTATTTGGCCTTGTAGGTGTAAAACTCTTCTTTTGGAATAATTTCGCCTGGGCGTGATACAAAAAGTTTACCGTTTCCAATGACCGCGCACTCGATTTCCCTGCCCTCTATTCCCTCCTCGATCAGGATTTTTTTGTCGTATTTAAATGCGCCTTGGACCGCCCTTTTGTATTCTCTCGCATTCATCACCTTACTTACTCCTACCGAGGAACCGGTATTTGCGGGTTTAACGAAAATCGGCAACCTTAACTTTTTTCCCACCACGCTGAAACTCGGAACGTCATTAGCCACGCAGGAAATAAATTTCACAACTGGGATCCTGGCATCGCGCAGCAGTTTTTTGCTCACATCCTTATCCATGCCAACTGCTGATCCCAGTACTCCCGCGCCTACGAAAGGAACACCCAGGAGCT
This sequence comes from Patescibacteria group bacterium, assembly GCA_038063535.1. Lineage (GTDB taxonomy): Bacteria > Patescibacteriota > Minisyncoccia > Phycocordibacterales > UBA9973 > UBA9973. The sequence goes on from JBBTUV010000004.1 coordinate 140,413, forward strand.
TCAGGAATCCCTGGATCGTTCCGTCCTCACCGAAAAGCCCGTGGAATACCGGTACAACTACGTCGTAATTCCTTAAGCTATTCCAATTATATCTTCCGCTCCTTGGAATTTTTTTGGGCGTAACCAAGTATTTATTTCGGTCCAGATTCTCAATCACTTTCCGCGCAGACTCAATCGAAACTTCATGTTCCGGAGATTTTCCTCCATAGAGAACAGCTATCTTCAATTTTTTTCTCGCCATCCCGGAAGTATAGCACTTTCGATGTCCTTAGGGAAATTAGTCAGGTTTTTCAAGCCTTTTTGGGTAATAAGAACCATGTCTTCGATTCGCACCCCGCCCCAGCCCTTGAAGTAAAGTCCCGGCTCGACTGTCATGACACAACCGACCGGCAGAATATCCCCGCTCTGGGGTTTGAAATTCGGCCACTCGTGGATAACGGTGCCGATGCCGTGCCCGAGGCCGTGAGGAAAATGTTTCCGACCTAAAAATTTTCTCACCGCTTTGTCTATTATCCAAGTTCGCCTCTCGCCCTGTTCTATTTTTCTTAGTGCCATTTTTTGCGCCTTGAGCACCTTCAAGTAGACTTTCTTTTGCCGCTTCGTCGGCACACCGGCAAAAAAAGTTCTCGTCATGTCCGAGCAGTAATGATTGACCGTCGTCCCAAAATCAAGCATCGCAATATCACCTCTTTTTAGTTTCGCCTTTCCTGGCATGTGGTGAACTTTTGCGGTATTTTTACCGAAAGAAACAATCGGTTCGAAGGAAAGAATCGGTGCACCCCTTTTTCTCAACTCTCGTTTGATCAAATTCGCAATTTTGACCTCGCTTACACCGGCCCTAAGTTTCACTATAGTATAATGCAGTACTTGCTCGCTTATCCTCTGAGCCTTGATAATATTTGCGAGTTCCTTCTTCGCCTTAACCGCCCGAACTTCGTGAATTAGTTTCGTTTTCATTATGGAATTATGCAAAATAGCATAGTTAGAAAATCAGTAGATCTCTTTGTTATAGCAGGATTCGCAGTAGACCTTTTCTTTTCGCTCTGGCGCAAAAGCAGTTTCGAATTCGTTTGGGCACAACCCGTTATGGTCATGGTTTTCTAAATTACATCGGCATTTCCCGTGCCAGAGCTTTCTGGGTGGGCGTAAATTGAACCACCTCATGTATCTACAATCAAAACAAAGCCTAGGGATTGGCATATTTTCATTTTTATAAAAAGTAAATTCGTATGGAACAATATTGTAGTTTTTTGAGCAGTTTATGCATTTCAAAACTTCTTTTGTTATGTCGTCCTTAATATCTTTTATGTTATCAGGTATATCTTCTGGCTCCATTGTTTCTTTCCCATATGTCCCGAGAATTTTATCTTCCCATTGCCAACCCCTTCTAAGTACTTCTTCTTTAGTCATTGGCAGGTAACGTTGACCCTGCGTCTCATTGTAGCAAACCGGAGCAATTGAGGGGGGCATAAATTCACCAAACTCTCTAGTTTTTTTCATGTGATCGATAATTTTAGTTCTTAATTTTTCATATTCATCTTTTGAATATTTCTTATTTAAAATCATATATTCTCCCTTTTTTACAGAAATGCAGCCAAATAAATTTTGGGAATTTTGGCACGTGTCTCCGTACATCACATTCATGTTGTCATAGCAAAGATGACAAAATTGGCAATTTGACACTCGAGTACAACCCTGAGCTTCGTAGATTTGTTCGCACTCTAGGCCTACATGATAACAATCAAAAGAGTCTCTGATGCCCAAGACGGAGTACATGTATTTTGAATTTTCTACTCTTTCAGCGTCGAAAATAAAACTCGAATTCTTCACATGGGTAAACATATTACCAAGAGCGTTTATATTAAATTCTCCTGTTACGTATTTATGAATTGCTTGATTTGCTATCATTTCTACAAATTCCCTATAAAGTTTCTCTCGGACAGCGAAAGAACCCAGGTCATATTCGGAAACTTTTTTCATATATTCTTTACGGGGATGTTCCTCATTTTTGAAACAGTATTTTTTGTTACGAAGATTATAGGATAAAAAGCAATCTGTGCACCCATGCATATCGTGAGAGTAATGAACATTCACACAATCTCTCATTAGAAAATTATATTGGCATTGGTATGATTTGATTACATCCATGCACCCATACATCCGTTCTCCTTTTTCTCTTACGTAATAACAATCCATGCAATCTCGAGAATAAAATACCCAGTTACTATAGTAAACATTTTCGTTAAAAAATGAAGAAATAGAGAGGTAGACGTTCTTATTATCGCCAGAATGATTCGTGTATTCAGAATTCACACTTCTTTTATTGAGTAGCGCCATGCGGGGAACTTCGAGTTGTAATTCATGAAATTGCTCGAAGAAGGGCCGGTTGAAATCAAAGTCTCGACCGTAAGAGCTCGCGTCCCAACCGTCACCCCACCAGCATTCATTGCAGTAAACTTTGTGAGGCTTGTTTGGCGAATAAATAGTTACCGTGCTTTTACCGCAAAGATCACAGTTCCTACGATAGAGCGTTCGTTCGTTTCTCCAAGCATAACGGCGTAACTGCCGGCACTCCGGGCACCAGGTTGGTGGCGTGACGGAGATCTTTTTGTAAAAATCAAAATCTTCCGGCGCGATTACGAAATCTTTTTTACAATTTTGGCACGAGCGGGTTTCCATCAAAGAAGCCTGGCGATGTCGTGGTATGTGACTGCGAGCATAAGAAGTATAAGGAGTGCAAAGCCGATAGCGTTCGCGGCGTTTGCGATCCTGGGATGTATGCGCGAACCTTTAATTTTCTCAACAAGGAGGAAGAAAAGTCTCCCGCCGTCGAGCGCCGGAAACGGAATAAGGTTAAGCACCGCAAGATTTATTGAAATGAGGGCAGTAAAGGAAAGTAGATACGTAAATCCAAACTTATAGGCTACTCCCACTATCCCGACAAGCCCTACCGGACCGGTGATACTGGCCAGGCTACCTTGCCCAGCCAAAGCCTCTACAATGAGCGTGTAAAGCCCCACAATCAGGCTTTTTGCCAAGTCGAGCGTGAGCACCAACCCCTTCCAAAATGCCAAAAGGAACGGCGTTTTCGCGATCCCGATCATGTCCATGGCAATCCCTATCATCGGAGTATTGTCTTTTACTTCAGGAGTCATCGTTGCGCTCCTCGCTTCCCCGCCTGCAAGAAGATATCCGATCTCGATTTCCTTCCCCGCATGCGCGCCGACGAAATCCTTCAATGACTCGGGATTGATCTCAAGGAGCACGTCCTCCCCGCTTCTCGCGTTTTCTATCCGGGCGCCCGGCTCAATTCCCGCCTTATCTGCAGGAGAATCTTTGATGACGGAGACTACAGCCAGATGAACGTCTTCCAATTTCTCCGCACTGCCTCCGGCCGACATCGGAAACCCTGACATGAGCGCGAAAGAAAAAAGAAGCCACGCGAGCAGAAAATTCGCAAAGACCCCGGCAAAAAGCACTGACGCCTGTTGCCATTTCGGGCGATTTACGAGACTTCGTGTCGCATCGGGTCCCGCGATGCTCTCTTCATCCGGGTTCTCTCCAAAAATCTTTACAAAACCTCCGAATGGGAGGGCGTTGAAGGAATATTCCGTCTCGCCCTTTTTTACGCCGAACAATTTTGGCGGAAATCCGAACCCAAATTCGTCCACCCTGATCCCGAACCTTTTCGCCGTAAAAAAGTGACCAAATTCATGGACGATAACCAGGACGAGAAGTATTACGAAGAAAATTAATACGCTCATCCCATTACTTCTCTTTCTTTGCGCTCATATGTCGCTTCGAGGTTTTTATTCACCTCGTCGATGATCTTCTGGAGTTCATCCTTGGCGCGGAATTTTTCGTCTTCGGTGAGCTTGTCTATATCCTTGAGGACATGTTCACGTTCTTTGCGTACCGTTATGCGCGCATCTTCGAGTTTTTCTTTGAGCACCTTCACGAGTTTCTGGCGAGTTTCGGTGGTTAGCTGTGGGAATATCACGCGAAGCCCTGATTCGTCTACCGCGACGGAAAGGCCCAGGTTCGCCGAAACTATCGCCTTCTCTACTTCTTTTACCTGCGACTTATCCCAGGGTGCAAGGCGCAAGGTCTTCGGGTCTTCAATCGAAAGTGAGGCAACATTTTTAAGCGGCACCCTTGCGCCGTATGATTCGACGGTAATGCTGTCAAGTACCGCGGGGGAAGCTCGCCCGATATTGAGCTCGCGGTACTCCTTGCCGAGGAATTCCTCGACTTTTTTGAGCTCCAGTTTGAAAGAAGAAAAATTATATGCCACGGATCTATTCTACCATTTTCTCCGGTATCGACAAGGCGACCGATTCAAGGAGATTCTTCGCCGATGTGCCCGGCATAGCTAGGTATTCGCGCGCACGGAAAATCTGCGCGAAGATGTCAGCACCTGCAACTTCAACTCTTATGTGCAGATATGCTTCAAGGCCGTTAAGAAATTGGGCCGCCCGCGCCCTAGTCTCGTTCTCATCCTCGAGAAGCTTCTTGATGAAATCGAGCCGGGCGCGCCTGGTCATTGAGGCGAATTCCTTTGCCGATTTCCCGACGCTCTCGCTCTCGTGGCGGATCAGATAGAATCTTGAGGTGAAAGTTGGGAGAAGATTTGCCGTTTCCGGAAGCACCAGGAAGAAGTGGGTTTCGGGCACAGGTTCTTCGAAAAGTTTCAGCAGAGTGTTTTGCGCTTCGTGGAGGATATTGTTTACCGAGACTACGAAAACCTTCCTCGATCTGGTAATCCCTCTCTCTGAGGCGAGCGATTTCAAGGCCCGCGCGTCTTCGATTTTGAAAATGTCCGCCTCTATGACGCAAAAATCGGGGTTACCCCGTGTCTCCACTCCCCAACCCCGAACCGCGTCAAGGACCAACGGCTCGACTTCCTCTCTATCGCCTACGATGAGATACGCGTGATGGAGGTTTTTGAAGTGCTCTTTCATTATTTTTTCGAAAGCACCGCTTTTTTGTAAACATCTAAATGTTCAAGCGCGATGCCGGTGCCCTTGGCGACGCAGAAGAGCGGATCTTCGGCAAGCGTAGCCTTCACTCCCGTCCGCCGATAAACGAGGTCGGGGAAATTCCGAAGGAGCGAGGAGCCGCCGGTCATGATGATGCCATAATCGATGATGTCCGAAGCGAGCTCCGGCGGGGTTTCCGCCAGGACGTCTTTGATCGCCTTCACTATCTGCTTGAGCTCATTGTCAATTGCGTGGACTATCTCATTGGTACCGACTTGCGCAGAGCGCGGAAGACCTTGAATAAAGTCCCGCCCCTTGATAGTCACACGCAGCTCTTCCTCGAGCGGTACCGCCGCACCGATCTTTAGCTTTACTTCCTCTGCGGTGCGGTCACCGATTGCGAGGTTAAAAGTTTTTTTGATATAGTCCGCGATGGCCTGGTCGATCTTGTTGCCGGCCCATTTCACGGAGGTTGAGGAAACTATTCCTCCGAGCGAGATCACCGCAACGTCCGTAGTTCCCCCACCTATGTCCACGACCATGTAGCCGCGTGATTCGTGAATCGGAATGCCTGCGCCGATAGCGGCCAGGATCGGCTCCTTCACTACATATGCGTTCTTTGCGCCAGCCCGTATCGCCGCTTCGACTACCGCGCGCCGCTCGGTGGAAGTGACCCCGGCCGGAACCGAAACCATCACATCGGGTTTGAAAAAATTGAAGGGCTTGAGGGCCTTGTTCATGAAATAACGGAGCATCGCCTCGGTGACACGGTAGTCGGCTATCACACCATCTTTCATCGGTAGGTATGTGATGATGGATTCCGGGGTCTTTCCAATCATACCCTTTGCCTCCGCGCCAATGGCGATTATCCTATTATCCTGCTCGGAAACCGCGACAACCGAAGGCTCGTTTAAAACGATGCCCTTCCCAGGCAGATATACCAGCGTATTTGCCGTACCTAAGTCTATGCCTAATTTTCGGGTAAAAATACTCATCTTGCGCTAAGGGCAATATATCATAGCCGTGGTAAAATTTGAAATATGAAGAATCCCTTTGAGGAGAGGCTCAAAGCGCTCAAAGAGGCGAAGAAAGAGCCGAAGAAAAAAGTAAATCCCATTCACGAGATAGTGAACACCTATTACGAACTGCGCGGCTGGGATAAAAAACCAAAGCGCTTTTTCAGAAAGAAAGAAAGAAGTTACCCGAAACTCGCCTATGAGGCAAAGGAACTCTACGAGGTACTCAACCACGACCTTGACTCTTGCATCTGGGCGCTTGACCGAATGAAGTACCTAGCCGAGAAGGGCGGCTTCGAGTGGAGTATTTCCACTTGCCTAAAGCATAGAAAATTATAAGATTTATAGTGAAGCTCATCGTTTCCCCTAGCCTCGAGGTGACGTATGCGCGTCATTGTTTGGGCCAAGGGAATTCCCCTCGGCGACGCAGTGGCCCGAATTGGGGCTCAGATCAAAGAATTCGGCAATGGGCCTATGATTGGTGACAGAGGCGTCGTCTTGATTCTGCCTGAGCTCGGTCTCTGGGAATTACTCGAGCTCGCCGACCCGGGGATGACAATCACTCCGATAGGCTCATCCGACCAGTCAGCCGCTTGACGGGAAGTTGTCCTCCCATCAGGCGGCTTCTCTATTATGTATGTAATATATTACGTAATACTTTACGTAACTATCACCACAAACTCCCCTTTTTGTTTTTCAGGATTTTGTTTTAGATACTCGAGTAGCTCCGCCGGAGAACCGGTTTTGAATTCTTCGTAGATTTTTGTAAGTTCCCGAGCGATGCAAACTTTTTTATTCGGGCAAAATTTCTCGAGCGACTTCAGGGTCTTTAAAATTCTATGTTTCGATTCGTAAAATACGGCTGTGCGCTTCATGTTGCTTATTTCCCTGAAGAGCGTCTCTCTGCCCTTCTTGTGCGGCAAGAACCCGAAATAAGTGAACTCGTGGCTCGGAACCCCCGAGGCGCTTAGCGCGGCAGTGAGCGCAGCCGGCCCAGGAATCGGCACCACATCAATACTGTTCATGAATCGCGCGCGGATTTTTCCCACGAGGACCGTGCCCGGATCGGATATCCCTGGCGTACCGGCATCAGTGACAAGCGCCAGGTTCTTCCCGTGCTTTAGGAGGTCAAAAATCTTTTCTATCTTCGAAAGTCCGCTCCGAGCGTGATAGCTTAAGGTCGGAGTCTTGATGTCGTAAGCATCCAACAGCTTCCTTGTTTCTCTCGTATCCTCGCACAAAATGAGATCTACCTCTTTCAGGACCCGAATCGCGCGGAGAGTGATATCCTCGAGATTCCCTATCGGCGTCGCGACGACGTAAAACGTAGCCATTACTTTCGGTATTTTTTGGTCCGCCATTTGTCCGCGACGCGCACCCGTGCGAGCGAGCGCTCAAGCTCCGCAGCAAAATGCTCGAAGTCGACAAGTTCTTTGTTTTCCATCTGCTTCTTGAGTTCTTCCGCTCTTACCTTCGCCTGCTTTATTTTTTCATCCGAAATTTCCGAAACATGCTCGGCAAAATCCGCCAGTACCGCTACCTCTGTCATGTTTTCTTCATTCTTTTTTACCTCAACAAATCCACCGGCCACCGCCATCGGCACATCTTCGCCGGCCGATTTCGCAACCACATCGCCCGACGCAAGGCCGGTAATGATCGGGATATGGTCGGGTAGAATAGTGATCTCGCCTTCAAGCGTGGGTAATGTCACCTGGTCAACCGCCTCTTCGAGGACCAGTCGCTCGGGAGTCACGATTTTTAACTTCAATAGCTTAGCCATTAGATCGCGCCCTTCATATAAAATTCGCTCTCCGATTTCCCATCGTGTTTGCCTTCCAGAATTTCTTTGAATGAGCGCACAGTTTCCTTGAGAGGCACGTATTGCCCTTTCGCTCCAGTGAATTGTTCGGCCACGAAGAACGGCTGCGAAAGGAAACGCTGCAGCTTGCGGGCGCGAACCACGAGCTCCTTGTCTTCAGTAGAAAGCTCTTCCATGCCCAGGATCGCGATGATGTCCTGAAGGTCCTTGTAGCGCTGGAGAACTCGCTGCACCTCGCGGGCAACTTCATAGTGCTCGCGACCGACAATGTTCGGGTCAAGGATGGTTGAAGAAGAATCGAGCGGGTCAACCGCCGGGTAAATGCCGATTTCGGTAAGTGAACGATTCAAGACAACAGTCGAATCAAGGTGTGCAAAGGTCGTGGCCGGAGCCGGATCTGTAAAGTCGTCCGCAGGCACATAGACCGCCTGCACCGAAGTGACCGAGCCTTTGTCCGTGGAAGTGATGCGCTCTTGAAGCGTTCCCATTTCGGTGGCAAGTGTAGGCTGATAACCCACCGCCGAGGGGATGCGGCCAAGGAGCGCTGAGACTTCCGAGCCGGCTTGGGTAAAACGGAAGATGTTATCAATGAAGAGGAGCACATCTTTGCCTTCACGGTCGCGGAAATATTCCGCCATAGTGAGGCCGGTAAGCCCCACCCTGAGTCGCGCGCCGGGCGGTTCGTTCATCTGACCGAAGACCATCGCTACTTTGTCGATGACCCCCGACGCTTTCATTTCATGGTAGAGATCGTTGCCTTCTCTGGTGCGTTCACCGACTCCGGCAAATACCGAGTAACCGCCGTGCTTCGAAGCGATGTTGTGGATGAGCTCCTGAATGACAACTGTTTTCCCGACACCGGCTCCGCCGAAGAGCCCTACTTTACCGCCTCGGAGAACCGGGCAGATGAGGTCGATGACTTTGATGCCGGTTTCGAGAATTTCTGTTTGAGTCGATTGGTCCGCATACTCGGGAGCTTTGCGATGGATCGGCAGTTTCTCTGAGCCTCGGACGAGCTCGCCTCCGTCGATGGTCTCTCCTAGAACGTTGAAAATCCTTCCCAAGGTCACCTTACCAACCGGAACGCTGATGGGACCGCCAGTATGCCTTACTTCCGCTCCGCGGGAAAGTCCATCGGTCGAGCCCATCGCGACTGTACGGACCACGCCGCCACCGAGATGCTGCTCAACTTCAAGTACGACTTCTTCGCTCCCCTTCTCCTTTACGGGGTCTCTTTTGGTCGCAGTGAGCGCCGCATAGATCTCCGGCAGATCTTCCTTGAACTCAACATCAACCACCGCACCGATTATTCTTTTGATTGTTCCTGTTTTCACTTTATAAACTTTATAACTTTCAACTTACGCTCGCCATGCCGGCTGAAATTTCAGATATTTCTCTGGTAATGTTCGACTGCCTGACTTTATTGAAAACAAGCGAGAGATCTTCGATCATCTCTCCCGATGCATCGCTTGCATTTTTCATGGCCACCATCCTCGCCGACTGCTCCGATGCTCGTGATTCGAGAAGCATCTGATAGAGCTGCATCCGGGTCAGTTTCTCTGCAAGAAGCCCTATCAGTTTTTCTTTCTCCCCTTCAACCAAATAACTGATCTTCCCGGCCGATGTCGGGGCTCCGGTTTTGGTCGGGGCGAGCCCTTCGATCAACTCCTCAAGATCGGCTTTGGAAACGGGGAGCAGAGTGCGTATTCGCGGCTTCTGAGAGAGCGTCGAGACGAAGTCGGTATAAGCGACAATCACTCTCTTGTAATCGCCACGAGAAAATTCATCCGTCAAAAACTGCGCGACCGGAATCACATCAACCAAAGTCACGTGGTCCGGAAGCTCGAAAGTGGCAACCACATTCCTGCCCAAACGCCTCATTGCCTTATCGCCTTTTCTCCCAATGGTTGCAATATCAGGCTCGGAATTTTCGGAGCGAAGGAGCGACAGTACCCGCCGGATGATTTGCGCGTTGAATGCTCCGCAGAGTCCCCGATCGGAAGTCACGAGGAGAAGGAGAGTTTTCCCGGTCTTGTTCTCGTTGCGCTTCACCATAAGTGGGTGGGAAATTTCCTCAAGGTTCTGCGCTACCGAGGCAAGAACGTCGCGTGAATATTCCGCGTACGGCCTTGAGGCCAGGGTGCTTGCGATCGCGCGTTTCATTTTCGACGCCGCTACAAGCTCCATCGCCTTGGTGATCTTCTCGGTGTTCTTGATCGACTTTATTCTTCTTTTTATTTCTTTGATGCCTGCCATGATTGTTTAAAATCGCTAATTGCCTCCTTGAGTTCGGCCTCACCCGCATCCGTCCACATTTTTTTCTCATTGACTTCTTTGAAAAATTTCTTGGCATGTCTCTCCAGCGAGTCGAGCAACGCTTCCTCGAACGCCTTGATCTGTTCGACCGGCACATCGTCCATGTAACCGCTCGTAAGCGCGTAAAGCGTGGCAACCTGCCTCTCGATGCTAACCGGCGAATATTGCTTTTGTTTAAGGACCTCGATCGCCCTTTTTCCACGGTCGAGCTGTTTTTTTGTAGCAGCATCGAGATCGGAGCCAAATTGGGTGAACGCTTCAAGTTCTCGGTATTGCGCCAGGTCGAGCTTCAATGTCCCCGCAACTTTTTTCATCGCCTTGATCTGCGCGGCGCCGCCGACGCGCGAGACGGAAAGCCCGACGTTCACCGCTGGCCGGATGCCCTTGTAGAAAAGATCCGTCTCGAGAAATATCTGCCCATCGGTAATCGAAATGACATTGGTGGGAATGTAGGCGCTGATGTCTCCGGCCTGCGTCTCGATGATTGGAAGCGCGGTTATTGAGCCGCCGCCGTACTCTTTGCTTCTTTTGCAGGCGCGTTCGAGCAGTCTCGAGTGAAGATAAAAAACGTCTCCCGGGAAAGCTTCGCGGCCCGGCGGCCGGCGCAGAAGGAGCGATATTTCCCGATAGGCGACGGCGTGCTTGGAGAGGTCGTCGTAGACAATGAGCACATCTCTCTCTTGCTCAAGAAAATACTCCGCAATGGCAACGCCGGCGTAAGGGGCAATAAAGGAAAGCGGTGCAGGTTCGCTGGCTCCGGCCGATACGATGACCGTGTAATCCATTGCTCCCCCAGCTCTAAGGCGCGCCTCAAGCTTCCTCAATTTAGAATCTTTCTGCCCGATCGAAACATAAATACAGATCATATTTTCTCCTTTTTGGTTGAGAATGGCATCGATCGCGATTGCGGTCTTTCCCGTCTGCCTGTCACCGATAATAAGCTCACGCTGACCCCGGCCAATCGGGATAGTGGCATCGATGACTTTGATACCGGTCGCAACCGGCTCCGATACGCCCTCGCGGGTAATCACTCCCGGAGCGATCTTCTCAACTGGGTATGCGGCGGCGGCCCTGATCGGGCTTCCGCCGTCGATCGGGGCGCCGAGAGCGTTTACCGTCCGGCCCAGAAGCTCCGGCCCGACCGGCACCTCAAGGATTTTCCCCGTAGCCGTAACTTTTTCCCCCTCCTCGATCTTGGAAAAATCTCCGAAAATAACCACTCCGACCGTGTCTTCTTCGAGGTTCAAAGCCACTCCCACTTCGCCGGAACCGAAACTGACCATCTCGCCGGATCGGACGTCGGAAAGGCCCGAAACACGCGCAATGCCGTCGAAAACCTCAAGGACCGCGCCGACCTTCTCTGCTTTGCGATCTGCCTTGAAACCTTCTATCTCTCTTTTTAAATTTTCTACAATGTGGCTGCTCATGACTTTTGTAAATGTTCTTCGAGCTGATCAACTTGGTGCCGGAGTGTGAAATCGATGATCTCATCTCCCGCCTCGATCCTGAATCCCCCAAAAAGTTTCTCGTCAATCTCTTCATTCAAAATTACTTCTCTCACGCGGTAGCGCTTCAGGAGATGCTCTTTTATTTCATGTTTTACTCTGGTGGCAAGTGGTTTCGCGCTTTGTAAATTCACTCGCGCGATCCCAGCATCGGAATCGGCGATGAACCCAAGCTCTCGGAGTATTTCATTCGCTCTTCCGAGCAAATGCTTGCGGGCGAGATATTCCACCACTTTTCTCTCCAGTTCCGTGTATTCCTTCCCGGATTTGTCCTTAAGCACTTCGTAAATGCCGCGCGCTATGTTCTTGTTTGATAGTTTTGCCATCTATGCTTTGCTTAATTCCTTGATCAATTTCTCGTCGTAGGAGCCGCCCATTTTCCCCAGGAGCTTCTCAGTGGCGGCGATTGTAAGCTCCGCTACCTCGCTCTTCGCTTCCCTCACCATTTTTTCCTTCTCTTCCTCCATTTTTTTCCTGCCGGCCTCGATCACCCTTTCCGTCTCCGTTTTTGCCTCTCGGAGCATCTCCTCGCGCTTAGTGAGGGCTTCTTTTTTTCCTTCTTCGAAGATAACCTGAGCGTCCTTCCGAGCTTTTGAGAGAGCGGTCTCGTACTCGCTCTTTGTTCTCTCGAGAAGCTCGGCATTGGATTTCGCGTCCGCCAGGCCCCTTTCGATTTTGTCGCTGCGCTCTGAGAGAAGCTTCTTAAGCGGTTTGAGTGCGAAGAAATAAAGAACCGCAACAACAGCGGCAAAATTTATCGCTTGCGCCAGAATTATCTTCCAGTCAATGTGAAATGTGCTTATAATTGACTCCATCCCGTTAGAACTTGCCTATATCGAGAACGCAATGACTAGAGCGTAAATCGCGATAGCTTCGGCGAAGGCACTCGCGATAAGCATCGGGACAAGCACTTTCCCGGAAGCCTCGGGGTTCCGGCCGATCGCTTCCATCGCTTTGGCGCCGATCATGCCGATGCCGATACCCGGACCGACTGCGCCGAGTCCGATGGCGATCGCTTTGGCTATGGCTGCAAGACTTTCTGTCTCCATCTTTTATATTAAATTAACTATTAATGTTCCTCATGATGCGTGGCTGCAATCGTGAAGTATACAAGAGTAAGAATAGCAAAAATCAGAGCCTGTATCAAGCCGACGAATATCTCAAGAAAGAGAAATGGGACGGGGAGAAGATAGGAAAGAATGGCACTCATCGCAGCCAGAAGCACTTCCCCAGCGAAAATGTTGCCGAAAAGCCGGAAAGAGAGCGAGGCAACCTTGGCGAACTCCCCGATAAGCTCGAGTATCCCCACAAAAAACGTGACCGGCGCGACCACCAGCACCGCGGGGTCGCGGCGGACACGAGTAAATACCCCCGCAAGGGCTTTGAGATTGAAAAACTTATTGAAGGTGCGCCAGGCCCCGATCGCGAAAATACCGAACAAGTTCGCTCCGATCACCGAAATGAGTGCGAGGCCGAGGGTGGTATTGATATCCGCGGTACCGCTCCGAAGAAACGGAACAAAAGAAAGGCCATGTTCGTTCTGCTCGAGCACCCCGAATCCGCCGAGAGGGAGAAGGCCGAGCCAGTTGTTCACCAAGATAAAAAGGAAAACGGAGAAGGCGAGCGGAAAAACCGCGTTGGTGATCTTCCGGTCACCGGTGACCTGGTCTGCGAGAGAGAGCGCGCCTTCGAGAACAGCCTCGAAAAAATTCTGAATCCCGCGCGGAACTTCTCGGAGATTTCTTTTAAGGGCAAAAACAAAAACCACGATCGCAAGCACTGCGACCCAACTTGTGACCAGGGCATTGGTGACCGGAAGCGGGCCGATGTGCCCGACCGGCTCGGCATAGAGGGTTGCTTCGTGGCTAATTTGTTGCGTCTGTTCCTCCATTTGTTTCAATTTCCTTAATGTATTTCTTCAAAGATTTCCAGATCCCTAAAATTGAGACCGCGAAGGCGATTATGGTCAACCCCAGAAATATCCAGGGTTTTGTGCCGAAATGCGAATCAAGTGCCTTACCACCCGCAAGAGCTGCGATTATCGGTATGGCTACCCAGGCTGAAATTTCCCCGAATATTTCTATGCCTTGCACCCAGCCGGGTTTCTTTTCGGTCATTTGCCTAAATTATAATATATTTGATATAGTTTTTCTACCATGCGCGTGTAGTTCAGTGGTAGAACGCAGTCCTGATAAGACTGAGGCCGATGGTCCGATTCCATCCACGCGCACAAAAACAAAAAACACCCTTTCGGGTGTTTTTTGTTTTGAGACAATTATCGGCTTCCGTAACCTCCACCGTATCCGCCTCCGCCTCCGCCGCCTCCTGTTCGGGGCTGCATCGGGCGAGCTTCGTTGACAGTAAGTTTCCTGCCGTCGAATTCCGCTCCGTTGAACATCTCTATCGCTTTGGCTGCATCGTCGGCGTTAGCCATTTCAACGAAACCGAAACCTTTTGAGCGACCGGACATTTTGTCCATGATAATCACCGCGGAAGTAACTTCCCCGGCTTTTGCGAAGTGGTCCCTGAGAGCATCTTCTGTGCTCGAGTAAGGGAGACCCCCCACATATAGCTTTGTAGCCATCTATACTTTCTCCCGTTTTAATAAACGGGCAAACACTACTTTTAATATCCCGACTCTTGGTCGTGGACGTAGCACTCTAGTCGCTCAATTGGCTTGCATAAACAAAACAATAGGCCTAAAAAGAAACTACGGGGTCGAGTATAGCACCAATCGGAGTAAATAGCAATTATTCTCCTGCTTCCCCTGATTCGAGTGCCTCCACTACCTCCTCGATCTCCCCCTCCATGATGTGCGGAAGGTTGTGCCAGGATTTGCCAGCGCGGTGGTCGGTCAGGCGATCCTGGGGGAAATTGTAGGTGCGGATTTTTTCTGATCGGTCAGCGGTGCCGATCTGTTCTTTGCGCTCGCCGGCGTACTTGGCCGCTTCCTGTTCTTCTTCGAGCTGTTGGAGTTTTGCGGCGAGGATCGACATTGCATGTTCGCGGTTCGCCTGCTGGCTTCTTTCGTTTGTCGAGCGCACGTCGATACCGGTCGGTTTGTGGACGAGGCGCACTGCCGTTTCAACTTTATTTACGTTCTGTCCACCCTTCCCTCCTGAACGAGAATACTCCATCTCGATGTCGGCGGGGTTTATGACAACGCTCACTTTTTTTCGGAGCGGCAAAACCGCGACTGATGCGGTCGAAGTATGCACCCGCCCGTTCTTTTCGGTTGCGGGAATTCTCTGCACTCTATGCACCCCTGTCTCGTGTCGAAGTAGTTTGTAGACATCCTTGCCTTTTAGCTCGAAGCTCGCTTCCTTGTAGCCGCGAAGTTCGCTTTTGGATTCATAATTCACCCGCCATTGCCAGCCACGCGTCTCGGCGAATTTCTCGTACATGTGCGCAAGCTCCCAGGCGAAAAGCGAAGCCTCTTCCCCGCCGGCGCCGGCGCGAACTTCAAGTACTACTTCAGTTGGGAATTCCTCTTCTTCTTCTTTATCCTTCGCTAAAATATCTCTTATCTGTCTTTCGATATTTTTTTTCTGCGTTTCTATTTCTTCGAGTTCTTTTGCGGCAAGCTCATGCAGGCTCTCGTCGCCAGACAGCATCTCACGAACTTCTGCCTCCTTACGCTCGAGCCCCTCTAGCATCCCGGCCAAATAATTGGTCCGGTGATCTTTTTTTAGCTCCACAATGTCCATTTATTTTTTTACTTTAGCGCGAGCGACGGTTGTCTTTGCGGCTCGCTTCTTGAAGCGCTCAACCCGGCCGGCCGTGTCAACAATTTTCTCGTTCCCAGTATAAAAAGGGTGGCAGGCACTGCAAATTTCTACCTGGATCTCAGGCATGGTCGAGCCAACACGATAAACCGCCCCGCAAGCGCAGGTGGCTTTCGCGCCCTCGTAATATTTCGGATGTATCTCTGATTTCACATTGTGATTCTAGCATGAAATCATACTCTCTGCAAATTACTCGAGCAAATCGATGTTCGCCTGTATGCCTGCCTTGATCCTGGCTACGCTGGCCCCGTACGAGCAACTCGTGCCGCCGGCGCCGTAATATCTGCAGGCAGCAATGTTCTGCGCGCTCTGGCTTGTCCCAATAGCACCCAAGTCAGAAAGATACATGCCGGAGGCAAAGAACGCATCGCGTGGCACCCAAGGGCTCGGATAGCGACCCAGGAGGCCTTGCAAGCGTGATTCGAACAATTTCCAGGTTGAAGGAATAAACTGCGCCGCCCCCATTGCCCCGCCCCAGCCGGCGACACCCGCGATCGGACAAGAAACCGGGGTCTGGAACGGATCGAGACCGAGTTTCTTCGTAATTTCAAGGAACGGCCCGACATCGCGCGTGGGCTTCATTAAGTTTATGAAGGGTGTACCGGTATTTTTTCCAACTCCCGCGCCGGTCGCCGTATTGGTAAGGAGACACTGGCCAACATTCGCACCCAAGTTCGATTCTTGAGTGAGAATGGCCAAAAGGAACGCCGGGTCGACACCAAAGGCGCCTTTGACTTCATAGGCATAGGCAAGTGCAGTACCGAACTCAATTTTTTGCGTAGTGTTGGCGAGAGGAAAAAGTGCGGCGCGGATGCGAGCGGCCCGCGCTCTTTTTTCGGCCGCGAGTTTCTGGTATTCAGACTCCTTCTGTTTGGAGACCACAAGCAATTGTTTTTTCTCCGTTTCCGATCGTGCAACTTTTCTCTGTGCTCCCTCAAGCTCCGCTCTTGCGTCGGTCTCCGCGTTTTGCTTTTCTTCCAGTCCTTTTTTCTCGACTTCGGTTGTCGTCTTTACGCCACGAAGTTCGTCCACTGCATTTTTAACCGCCTTCTTGATCGAAGAATACGATTCGACGTCGCTGTAAAAATCGGAGATGCTCGCATCCGAAAGTATCAGGTGGATAATGCTCTCCTGATCGAACTCATTGGTGTTCCGAAGGAGCTGCGCGATCGACTCCTGCTGACTTCTGATCTTCTCCTCAAGCGTCCGGATAGTGGAATTCTTTTCCCCGATCGAGACTTTAATCTGGGCGATCGCGAACGAGCGCGCTTTTATTTTCGCCTTGAGCGCATTTATCTGGCTGGTGAGATAGCTGATATCCCCCTGAAGCGTCCCGCTATTTTTTCTCTGGGCATCTTGCTTTTTAAGGAGCTCCGCTAGTTCCGCTTCGATTTGGGTAAGTTCTTTTTTGCAAAAATTCTTGTCAGCGCTGCTCGAGTTTGTGGTAATGGTAAGACAATCTACTGCGAATATCCTGCCTCCAAGGAGAAGTAATGAAACAACAAAAAGACATATGGCTGCTTTTCGGACCATATGTTTATTATAACATGCCTACTTTTTCTCCTTCTTTTTCCCGACGTTTTCAGTTGGGACTCCGGCCCCTGCAGGCGTCGGTGCCTCCGCTTCAGCCTCTGCTCCCTCTTCTTCCTGTTTGCCCTTCTTCTCGACTTCGATCGCGGAAAGGTCAACCGGCGCTTCCTCAACTTTTTCTTCAACTTGCGCGACCATAGATGCAACTACTTCCTCGGGATTGTTTAAAATTTCCACCCCTTGCGGAACTTTAATATCAGAAATGACGACATTGTCCTCAAGGGTCCGGAGTTTAGAAATGTCGACCGCGAGGTTGTGTGGCAAGTCTTTCGGCAGCGCCTCGACTTCAACCTCGTGAAGCACTTTTACCAGGTTCCCAAGCCCTGCTTTGACCGCTTCGGATACACCGGCGTATTCAAGCGACACTTTGACTTTGATCTTCTTTGTCATGTCGATAGCGAGAAAATCCACGTGGATCGGCTCGTCCGTTACCGGATCAACTTGTACCTCGTGGATAAGCGTATCGACGTTCTCCTCCGGAGTCTTCACCTGGACCGCGGTGGATTCCCCCGCCGCGCGCCAGATCTTCTTAAAAGCTGAAGTTGCAACCTCGATCGAGGTGCTTTTCTTGCCCGCACCGTAAAAAACAGCCGGGATTATGCCGGTTTTGCGTAATTTATGCGACCCGGTGCTTGAATTTCGCCTTTTGGCTTCGATGGCTAGCATGAAAAAGATTATACGGAAATGGGATTAAATTGCAATCCCGAACTAGATTCCGTGATTGCCCGGGTGTTCGAGGGCAATATGAGATGTGATGTACTCTTTTGTTCCAGGGCCGCCCGGGACTGGAACTTTTTTACCAGGGTTAAGGATATTTTTGGGGTCGAAAATACTTTTCACGTCGCGGAATATTCCTATCATTCGCTCGCCGAACATCTTTTTAAGAAAGGGGGTACGGATAAGGCCGTCGTTATGCTCAGCGGTGATCGAGCCGTGATACCTAAGCACTAAGTCGTAAACTTCCTCCGAAAGCGAATGAATGATCTCGGGCACATCGGGTCTCGAAAAATCCATCAGAGGAATGACATGGAAGTTGCCGTCGCCGGCATGGCCGGCGATGGTGTAGACGAGTTTATACTTCCCCAAAATTTGGTTGAGCTCCGGCAGAAATTTCGACAAAAATTCCGGGCGCACAATGATGTCGTCGACAAAGGGCGCTGTTCGCTTACCCTTGATGTGCTTGCGGAGGAGATTGAAACTCTCGCGCCGGATGCTCCAGAATTTCTCGGCCTCATCCCTATCTTTCGTAATGTGAATTTTCATCTTGAAGTTGGCGATATTTTTTGTCATCGCCCGGCATTTGTCATCAGTCTCCCTCTCACTTGTCCCGGAAAACTCCGCCAAAACGACCAATTTCGGAAACCCGCCCCGGAGAACCATGAGAAACTCCGGCAGGAAAACTTTGAAAAATTTGAAGGCCTCGACGAGGGTTTTCTTCTTCAAAAACTCCCGAAAGAACCGCACAGCAAGCCAGAGAGTCTTGTCGTCGTACGCCTCAAGCGTCTCGGGCTTGCTTTCCAAAATCTCTCCGACCAAGCGCCCCAAGGGCTCGAGGTCGCGCATAAAGATCACTACCAGTTTCGAGTACTTCTCGATCGGAACAAGCTTGAAGGTTATCTCCGTTGCGATGCCGAGCGTTCCCTGCGAGCCGACCAGCAACCTATTCAAGTCGAAGACGTTATCGCGCATCACATTCCATAAATAGTAGCCGGCGGAATTTTTGTGAACATCGGGCTTCGCAAGTCGAATTTCTTCCTCGTTTGCTTTGATCAGGCTGTAAATTTTTTTGTAAATCTCATCTTTACTGGCAAGCTCCGCGAGAGGAAAAGCTTCTACGGTTCTCTCTGACCCGTCGGCGAAGACGACCTTGGTTCGTACGATAAACTTTTCCGTTTTCCCGTATTTGAGGGTCTTCTCCCCAGCCGCGTTGTTTCCGAACATCCCACCCATGGCGTTCAGGGATTTTGAGGCGGTGTAGGTGGGCAGGATGAGCCCCCGCTTGAGAGTGATTTCCTCGAAATCCCTATAAAGCATGCCGGGCTCGACTGTGATCTCGTCCCCAGAAAAAGAGACAAGCTTGTTCATGTATTTAGTAAAGTCGAGGACTATCGACTCACCGATCGCACCGCCGGACATGTCGGTTCCGGCGCATCTTGCCGTGATCGAAAGATCTGGGTATTTCTCTTTGTTTTTTGAGACCCATTCAACGAGGTTCACAACGTCATCGCTATCGAGCGGATAAAGCACGAGCTTCGGCCTGACTTCAAAAATGCTCGCGTCCTTGGAGTATTTATCGAGCGTCTCCGGCCTGTCATCCGCCACTCCCCTGAAAAATTTTAGGATTTCTTCTTTCATTTATGTTTCCCCACCGAGGCAAGGCTGTTGCGCTTCGCGGCATCGAGCAAAAGTTTTTGTGCTCCCGCTATATCGTCGCGATGCTCCGCCCAGTATATAAGGACCGAGTTCTGGAGAGCACGGGAGTACGAGAAAGTTAAATTCCAGGGCAAGGGGCCTTGCTTGTGCATTTCATTCAGGTGAAGCGAAGCCTTTTCCTCGGTCTGGCCGCCAGAGAGGAAAACAATTCCCTTTACCTCTGCGGGCACATGAGCCTTAAGGCATTTAAGAGTAAGTTCGGCGACCTTTTCAGGCGGCGTCTTCGCTGGCGCGTCCTTGCCGGCAAGCACCATATTTGATTTTAAAATTAATCCGGAGAGGTATGCGCCGGAATTTTTGAGCTCGCTGAAAACTACGTCGAGGTTCTTTGCCGTGGCTTGGTAACACTCCTCTGCGGAATAGTCTCCGTCAAGGAGAACTTCGGGCTCAATGATAGGGACGATATCGCGCTCTTGGCAGAGGCGGACATATTCGGAGAAAATCTCTGCGTTCATTTCCATGCATTTTTCGCTTGGTGTGCCTTTGCCGACCGAATAGACCGCCCGCCACTTGGCAAAAGTCGCACACATGAGTTTGTATTCATCGAGCCGTGCGGCAAGCCCCTCGAGTCCTTTGGTGAATTTCTCCCCAGCGCTCTCCGGAATATCCCCGAGGCCAGCATCAACTTTTATGCCAACGTCGATGCCTTTTGATTCAAGTGCTGCGGTGAAACTCTTTTCCTCAGCCGTCTTTTGTTTTATCGTCTCGTCATATAAAATAACACCGGAAATATATTGTTCCAGCCCCGGCGCAGTAAAAAGAAGCTCACGATATTGTCTTCGGTTCTCTTCGGTTTCCGGAATTCCGACGGCGGCAAAGCGTTTGTTGCAGGTCGGATTGCTCTCATCGGCGGCCAAAATTCCTTTGGGAGAGTCAGTCAAGCGGGCAACGGTATTTTCTAATATAGTTTTGTTCATAAATTATTCAAGTAGCTTAACTAATATTTGCTTTGCGACCTGGGGATTCGCCGAGCCTTTCGTCTCGCGCATCATCGCCCCGACCAAGGACATAAGCGCGGCTTCTTTGCCTTTCTTATAATCTTCCGCAACTTTTTGATTGGCCATGATAATCTTTTCAGCGATTTGTGTGAGCTCCCCTTCATCACTTTTTTGTAACAACCCCTCTTTCTCTGCAATCTCTGATGGCGATATATCGCTATCCGTCACCATCTTTGCCAAAATGTCCTTTGCTACTCGGGAGGAAATTTTATTCTCTGCTGTCAAATTTATAAGCTCGGCGAAATTTTCCGCTCTTATAGCCCCTCTTTTATCCAATCCCAGGTAATCTGTCGTAATGTAATTGGATGCTAATTTAACTTTTCTCTTATCCCTCAGGATTTGCGCAATCGCTTCAAACCAAACCGCGAGCGATGGATTCTCGACATATACTTCTACATCCTCGTTTTTTGTCCCGTAATCTCTTCCGTATCTCTTTCGCTTTTCTTCCGGCAATTCCGGCAATTCTTTTTCCATTTTCTTGAGATCGAATGCCTCGTGCAAGTGCATCTTCGGCAGATCCGGGTCCGGGAAATACCTGTAGTCGTGGCTTGATTCTTTGCGCCTCTGAGAGTATGTCTTTTGTTTCTCTTCGTCCCAACCACGGGTTTCCTGGACTATCTCGCTCTCCTTCCTCTCTTTGTACAGCTCGAGCATCCGATCAAGCTCGAATTTGATAGCCCGCTCGACGCTGCGAAAAGAATTCAGGTTTTTTACTTCAACTTTCGTGCCAAACTTTTTCTTTTCCGGCGAGACCGATATGTTTGCCTCTACACGCATCTCTCCCTTCTCCATGTTCGCTTCCGAGGCGCCGAGGTACCAGAGCACGAGTTGGAATTCTTTGGAAAAAACTGCTGCCGCCTTCGCGGCTTCCTCTGCGCTCCCGAAAACATGCGGCTCGGTGACAAGTTCCATCAAGGGCACGCCTGCGCGATTGAAGTCGACAAGGGAGAAATCTTTTTCATGCTTGTTTGTCCCCGTGTCTTCCTCAAGGTGCACGCGCGTGATATCGAAACCGCGGAGATGCCCGCCGGTCACGATTGGGTACTTATACTGCGAGATCTGGTAGCCTTTTGGAATATCGGGGTAAAAATAATTTTTTCGGTCGAACTCCGTGAAATCGGCGATCTTCCCGCCGAGCGCGAGGCCGACCTTTATCACATGCTCTATGGCCTTTTTGTTGGGAACCGGCAATGCTCCTGGATGAGCCGTGCAAACCGGGCAGATGTTGGTGTTCGGAATTTTCTCATCGGGATCGTTTTTGCAACCGCAGAACATCTTGGTGCGAGTCGCGAGCTCCGCGTGCACTTCCAGCCCGACCACGAAGTGATATGCCATGATAACTAATTATATCAAACTTTTTGCGTTATTTCCTTCACGATCTTTCCGTCATCGAGGTGAATGATACGGTTGCAGTACTTGGCATATTCATCCTCGTGAGTGACCATCACTATCGTCTGGCCCTTCTGATTCAATTCCTTGAAGAGTTCGATCACGGCACTGCCGGAGACGCTGTCGAGGTTCGCGGTCGGCTCGTCGGCAAAGAGAATTTTCGGCCTGTGGGCAATGGCACGAGCGACCGCGACCCGCTGCTGTTCTCCGCCGGAGAGCTGACTGGGCAGGTTCTCGAACCGGTGCCCGAGCCCCACTTTTCCAAGCGCCTCCTCGGCGTTTTTATAAGCAGCGCTTTTGTCCATGTCCTGCATGAGCAGCGGCAGAACGACGTTCTCGAGCGCGCTCATTTCCGGAAGCAAGGCGTAATCTTGAAACACATATCCGAGACGAGTCAGACGGAAAAAAGTCTTTTCGCCGATGGTCATCGCGTGGGTATCGCGTCCATCGACCTCGATCTCTCCGCTCGTCGGCTCGTCAAGAAGGCTCATCTGGTAAAGAAAAGTGCTCTTGCCCGCTCCAGAGCGCCCTATGATGCCGATGAACTCTCCATTCTCCGCTACAAAGTCTATGCCCTTGAGTACATCGGTCACCTGATCTCCGTCTTTGAATGATTTTTTTAAATTTTTTACTTTGATCATTTTTAAATTAATTCCTGCCCAATATCGAATCAAGCGTATTCTTGCGAACGATGAGGCGCGCGGGGATGAAACCGGCAATGATGGTGGTGAGCATGAGGAGCCCCACTCTAAGGAGCGTGCCGGAAATCGGAGCGACCAAGATGCCGTCCGAGAACGGGAAGTCGATAGGGTGCGCGCTCACCGCCGGCTCCAGAAATGCATACAAAACGATCACCCCGATCAAGGAACCGACAAATGCGTAAAAGAACGATTGCATGATGTACGATATTTCTATCGCCTGCTCGCTGATGCCGATGCCTTTCAAAATACCTATGAATTTCCGCCTGGTTATGGCGTTAATGAAAATGACGATAAATATAGTGATGGAAGCAACCACCAAGCCGATCGAGGAAAGTACGTTGCCGAGGAGCGCAAACGTATCGGCAATGTCTTTAATGAACTTCGGCTGAGCATCCGCGTATGTTTGCACTTTCGCCACTCGCCCTGCCCCGTTTTTTATCAAAATGTCGCGCACCAGTGCGGGGTCCGTGCCGGATTTGAGTTTCACCGATATCTCGTCTACGTTATAGTCGCCCCGGCCGATCATGCTCCGAAGCTGAGAATCCACCATGAAGGCTCTCAAGCTCACTTCATCGACTTTTGCTTTGATTATGCCTTTCACGGTAACTTCGCGTTCCACCCCGCCCACCTTGAGCCGAATCTTTACTCCGGGGGCGATATTTTCAAGCGAGGAGAAGCCCGGGGAGTCAAATTGCAAATATTTTTTGTCGAGATATGCCCCTACAAGAACCTGGTCGTAGTCTGTAGTTGAAAGATACTCGCCCTCGACCACGAACCTGGAGATGCCGGTCACCGCATCTTCCTCGGCCGGATTGATGCCGACGATCGAGGCTGGGGCAATGTTCGGCTTCTCTTTTTCGTTCGAACGGGTCTTATAATTCGCTTCGAGCGTCCCCCCTTCGAGATATCTGGCGGTAACAGCCTCTACTTCAGGAAGCGATTTTACAATGCGGATTATTTCCGGAGAATTCTCGATATAAGTCTTATCGGAAAGGGTGGAGACGATCACGTCGCTCGTGTAATGGGTACGTACCGCGTCTATGGCCCCCTGAATAAGGCCGACCAATATGCCCGTGACCACCACCAGGTTCAGGAAAGTGAAGAACATCACGAAAATTATGAGGACAGTGGTCCAGAGACTGGATCTGCGAATCTGCCGTTTCGCGAGAAAAAATCCGATGCGTATATTGAGCTGCGAAAACATTTTATTCCCGAGAAGGATTAAGGATAACCTCGTCCCCGTCAGATAGCCCAGAAACAATCTCCACCTGGCCGAGGGTCGAGGTGGAACCTGTCACCACTTCCTGATCGACAACGTCTTTCTTTTTTCTTAGTTGGACGAACTTCTTCCCGTCCCTCTCAAATATCACTCCTCCGGGGACGACGATCACACCCGGCTTTTCGAAGACCAATATCGATATATTTGCCGTCATTCCAGACCTAATGCGCTCGTCTTCTTGGTCGAATAACAGCTTTATTTTATATGTTGAAATGCCGTCCCGAATCGTTTCCGCGGAATCTATGGAAACGATCTTGGCGCCAAAGACCGCGTCCTCGCCGTAAGCGTCAAGAGTCACGCTCGCCTCGTTGCCCACCTCTATGAGCGCGATGTTCACCTCGGGGACATAACTTTCGATCTCGAAAGTCCCCTTGCTCATCGCGGTGATGACTGTTTCGCTCGCCGAAACAGTCTCGCCAACTTCTTTGCTGACATTAGTGACAATTCCGGAGAACGGAGCATAGATTGTGCTTGCTCTAATTTCTGCATTTATCTTGTCTATTTCCGCAAGCGCGATCGAGACTTCCGCGCTGGAATCTCCGGCAAGCAGTTTCTCGTATTTACTGTCTGCTCCACTTACTGCAAGATTCCGAGCGACAAGCGCCTGATTGTAGGCGTTCAAGTTTTCTGGATAGGACGCTCCTCCCTTGTTCGGAATATCCAGGTACCAGATGGTATCATTGTATAAATCCAGATCGTCAGGGAACAAAATGAGTAGGCCCTTTGTGCCGAGTGGTGTCTTTCCTTCCTCATTTACCACTGTCTTAGTTTCTTCCAAACCAAATGTCCAGATGAAAGAAAAGTCTCCGCTTCCGACCCTTTCTCTTCTTATGATCGCCTTATAAGTCCCGGAATGCCCGTCGTAAGAACCGCTCACTACCGGCACTTCGGCGGTATAGCCAGAAGAATCGGGGGTGAATTCCAGGTCGCTTGAAACCAGTTTCAGGTAAGCGCTTTCTATTTTCGTATCTTCGTTCTTTATCACCTTCTCGAGCTCATCCTTGGCCGCCGTGAGGTCCACATCGCTTTGTTTGAGATTCGCTTGTTTGATCTGGAGGTCCGCCGAAAGGTTGCCGATATCGAGCTGGGCGAGGATCTCGCCCGACCGAACGTTTTGATTGTTCTTAATGAAGATTTTACCTATCCTGCCGGAATTGGCGAAACCCAGATCAGCACTGCTTGCAGCTTTTACTTTCCCGGAAATTGAAACTTGGTTGACGAAATCGCCCAGGCTTACGGTGATCACGCCGCCTGCTGTCTTTTTCCCGCCGAAAAGAACGATGCCGAGCACGATCAGGATTATAGCTCCCAGAACGGAAAAAAGAAGTTTCTTTTTCTTGATCAAAGCCAAAATCTTTAGCATTAACGCCCATATTAACACGAATTTAAAATTTTCGCAGAAAATTCAGAAGTTCGTCTTTCGTTTTTTTTAGGAGGACGTCGTCAAAAAGGGAAAGGTGGAAAACTTTCTTGCCTCGCTTAAGTTTTTTGAACCTGGCCGTCTCGGTTTTTATCGTTTTTGCATCGGCAACGTCAGATTTCGTGAGGATGATGATCTCTTCTTTTTCATTGAGACCTTGGCCGTACCTCCTAAGTTCCTCGCGAACCTCCTCGTATTTTTTCATCATCGCCTCGCCGTATTCAAATGAGACCAGATGCGCGAGAGCGCGAGTGCGCTTGATGTGCCGAAGGAACTTCGTACCGAGCCCGCGACCGGCGCTTGCGCCTTCGATGAGCCCCGGGATGTCCGCAATGATATATCCGAAAAAATTTCCAAGGTTCGGATCTAAAGTGGTGAACGGATAGTCCCCAACTTTCGCATGAGCTTCGGTGAGAGCATTCAAAAGCGATGATTTACCCGCGTTCGGAAGCCCGACCAAGCCGAGATCCGCAAAGAGTTCAAGCTCGACGTGGAATTTGCTCTTCTCTCCGGGCGCTCCCGGGCGCCATTCTCTCGGAGTAGTGTTGGTCGAGCTTTTGAAGTGCTCGTTCCCGAAGCCCCCATAGCCTCCACGAAGAAGCAGAATTTTTTGCCCGTCTTCAAGGAGTTCCCAGCGTTCTTCAGTGTCGAGATTCGTTACCACCGAGCCAATCGGAAGCTCAAGCACCAGATCTTTGCCCGCGCGGCCGTGGAGACTCTTCGCCCCACCGTCTTCGCCTCTGCCGGCAGCGAAATGCTTTACGGGTTTGTGCCGGAGAAGTATCCCGATATCGCGCACGGCGCATACGTAAAAATTTCCGCCTCTGCCGCCGTCGCCGCCAGCAGGGCCGCCTTTAGGGACAAATTTCTCTTGCCGCCAGCGCACCACACCGTCGCCGCCCTGGCCGGCCTCCGCTACAAAAGTTATTTCATCAACGAATGCCATTTTCTAGAGCGAGCTCGGCAAGCTTAATTGCACCACCTTGGGACTTCGCCACGCAAAAATATCTGCCTCGGTGGCAGAAAACCGCGTCCATGACTCCGGAGGTCCGCGCGAGTGCTTCATCGCGAAGCCCCGCCCAGGATTCGGGGAGACTTTTTTTATTTTGGAATGTTCGCAACCCAACTCTGGCGCATTTTACTCCCCAGAGTCCATCAGACTTTCGCGGATAGATAAAAAATAGAGTTTCAGGGAAATCGCCGGCCTCAATTTCATCAGTATAGTGTTTGTCGAGAATCAGGATTCTCTTGTCCTTCGAATTTTTGTAAATTACGGACATACGGTCTTTTGCTTCGAGTAATGATTTGGTTTGAATAATTTCCCGCCCGAGGATTTCTTTTGCAAGTTCTACTGCCCTGAGAAATATCTCGTCAATATTAGTACTTTCGTTCCAGGCGGGGCGAAGCGCGAAAAAGATATGCTGAAGGTAGTACGGGGAAACTTTGTGCTTGTTTTCAACTAAATCAATGCCGTTATCAAAAGCATCGATCGGGGAAACCAGGTTGTTTTCGATGAGCTTTGCGGCAGCACTTGCGCCGGCCAACTCCTCCCCGAACTTTTCCCAAACCAAGCCGAAGGAAGAATAATCTATGCCCGGCTCACCTGACATGCTGACATGTTTTCCTGCGCCACCATGCTGATGGTGGTCGAACCGGTTCTTATCCTTGTTATATACCCCGCCGACGTCAACAACATAGTCCGCGCTTGCGATTATTTCCTCATCCCGGGTTCTCTTAACTTCCCACTCCTCGCCCCTCATCTCTAAATACAATTCAAGCGCCGCGCAGGCGAAGACATCGTCAGTATGAAAAGAGCCGTTATGCGTAACGAGAATTTTTTTCTGCTTCATAACTAAAAAAGCGAATCGACCGCTTCCCGTACCATCCCGCCATCGGCCTTGCCCTTGAGCTCTTTCATGAGAGTGGACATGAGCAGGCCCTTTTTTGTGGCGTCGGCTGCGAGCTCTTCTTTTTTCGCCTTGGCCAGTTGTTCTATCTCTTCCCGCGGCATCATTTGCGGCAGATATGTTTCAAGGATCACAAGCTCGGCTGCCTCCTTGGCCACCAGGTCCTCACGGTTCCCCTTTTTGAACTGCTCGATTGAGTCGCGTCTTTGTTTGGCGAGGCGGCGAATTACCGAAAGCGCATCTTCGTCGGAAAGAATTTCATCGGGTTTTCTGCTTTTGGCGACTAGTTCGTTCGTAAATGCCGCCACCATCCCTCGGAGAGTTTCGAGCCGCACCGTGTCTCGTGCAAGCATCGCTTCTTTTATTTTGTTCTGTATTTGCTTGTGCAGCATCGCTTATTTATTCTAACAAAATATGATAAAATTCGCTATATGCAGAAGCTCATTTTCTTCGACACCGAAACGACCGGAAATACCGAGAGTGATTTTCTTTGTCAGCTAGGGTATAAAATCGGATCCGAAACTTTCTCTCACCTTTATAAACCCCCGAAACCAATACCTCCGGAAGCCTCGGCGGTACATCACATAACCAATAAAATGGTCGAGGAAAGACCCTACCTCAAAGATAGCGGCGACCTCCCAAAATTGAAAGAAATTTTCGAGGCGGAGGATGCGATTGTCGTCGCCCACAACGCGCCTTTTGACCTTATGATTGTGAAAAAAGAAAACATCAAACCAAAAAATTTCATCTGTACTCTGCGAGTCGCCCGGCATTTGGATAACGAGGGGAAAATCGGCCGGTATAATTTGCAGTACCTGCGCTATCTTCTCAACCTCGACGTCGAGGCAAACGCTCACGACGCGCTAGGAGACGTACTGGTGCTCGAGAAGCTTTTCGAACATCATAAAAAAGAATTGATGGAAGGTGAGAATCTTGGCGAGTCCGAAACGATAGTGAAAATGATGGAGATTTCTTCCCAGCCTTCTATAATTCATATTTTCCCCTTCGGCAAGCACAACGGAAAGAGAGTCGATGAAGTGGTAAAGATAGACAAAGGTTACCTTGAGTGGCTCCTCGGCGAAAAACTCAAAGACTCCGCGCCGGACGAGGATTGGATTTATACGCTAAAGCATTATTTGCAAAAAAATAAGGACTAAATGGAAAATTTTTTGATTA
This sequence comes from Patescibacteria group bacterium, assembly GCA_038063535.1. Lineage (GTDB taxonomy): Bacteria > Patescibacteriota > Minisyncoccia > Phycocordibacterales > UBA9973 > UBA9973. The sequence goes on from JBBTUV010000004.1 coordinate 168,726, forward strand.
TCATCATTGCGGTTTTGGCGGGAGGGGTCGCGGCGTATTTCTTCTTCGGGCAGAGAAAGGAAGAGAAGAAAGACGTCGGGCTTGACCTGATACTCCAGCAACTGAACGAGCTCTCGCGCACGGTGGACACGAAGCTCGGCGAATCGCACAAGCAGGTGAACGAGAGCTTGCGCTTTCATTCTAGTGAATCGAATAAAATCATCCGCGATGTGACCGAGCGCCTGACTCGACTGGATGAAACGAACAAACAGGTAATTTCCTTCGCCGACCAGCTGCAGAGCCTCGAGAATATTTTAAGAAATCCGAAGCAGCGTGGCGTACTCGGGGAATACTATCTCGAGACTGTGCTCAAGAACGTCCTGCCGCCCGGCTCTTACCAAATGCAATATGAGTTCCCCGACAAAACCATCGTCGATGCCGTAGTCTTCGTGAAAGATAAGATCATCCCGATAGACTCGAAATTCTCACTCGAGAATTACAACCGCATCGCCGAAGAGCGCGACCCGGCGGAGAAAAAAAGATTGGAAGCCATATTCTTGAATGACCTCAAAAACCGCATAACCGAAACGGCGAAATATGTGCAGCCGACCCAAGGCACGACTGATTTTGCCTTCATGTTCATCCCCCACGAGGCGATTTATTACGATCTCTTGGTCAACAAAATCGGCGCGATCACGGATGACACCGAGAACCTGATCCAGCGCGCGGCCGGCAAATATAAAGTCATCATCACTTCCCCAACCTCGTTCCTCGCATACCTCCAGACCGTGCTCCAGGGCTTGAAGGCGCTCCAGATCGAGGAATCCGCTAAAGAAATAATCAAGAAAGTAGAGGACTTGGGTAGACACCTTAAATCATATGATGAATTTCACGCCAAGCTCGGGAATGCACTTTCCACAGTCGTGAATCACTACAATACTTCCGGCAAAGAGCTCAGGAAGATCGACAAGGACGTCCTGCGCATCGCCGGCACTTCTCCGGAACTCACGCTGATTGAAGTGGAGAAGCCGAAGGTGGGGGAATAGATTTGACGGAAAAAAGAGAAAGGGGTAGTATAGAAATACCCTGGGGGAACTCTCAATACCCGAAGTATTTTTTTGTTTTTGGCTCCTCTTGTTTTTTTATTATTTAGTGATATAATATATTTAGATACTAGTTCCCAATCCCCCGCACCCGCATGGAGGTTAGATGAACCATCATCCGCGTTTTCCGAAGGTGGAAGGTATCCCCAAAGTCCACCTGCTAGAGGTGTGTAAGCTGGGGCAACCGGGGGAGGCGTGTCCTATGATAGTACACGTCTACTTTGACGACACGAAGCGGTGTGGGCGCAACGACCCCCTGCCACCCCCGCCGTCAGTGACCGCTCAAGGGAAGCAGCCCTTGTGGTGTTCCGGCCACCCGAATTACAAGTGCTCAACTCCCGCGCCGCAACCCGCGGCATGAAAGGAATTCCCACCTGCAACCCCGTCCCGGTAAATACCGGGGCGGGCACGGCAAAGAGCTTTTCTTTCGAAAGACAACAACGTGGAAGCGCTTGTAGAAAATAGATGCACCTGGATGTTGAAACATACTTCGACGTCTGGGGCATTTTTAGTTTAGAGTTCAAATTTTTATTTAAAAATGTTATATTGCAGATGATGGCCTCATCGTCTAACGGTCAGGACACAAGCTTCTCAAGCTTGGAATCGGAGTTCGATTCTCCGTGAGGTCACCGCCCCTTAAACTAAAAGGGCCTCGCAACGTCTACGTCGCAAGGCCGCGGGTTCTCCGCCATTCCCGCAAGGCGCTCTTCTTTTTGCATTCTAGCGAGGGTGCCTGGTGACAAAAAAGAGCCACCAAAAAATCCTCACCCACGCCAGAGTGAGGAGAACCCCCACTACGACAAGGAGCCTCCACTCGGGATCAATCGCCGGCATCTCTACACCTTCCTTCCTTGAGAGAACGAGCGAGCTCGGCGGACCTCGCGAGCTCGAAGGCCACCATACCGACGCCGGCCACAAAGACCGGCAGAAAAATCAGCCACCGCATACGCTCTCCTGGTCAGGGTTCCAAGAAACTCTACATGCAAAAACCAAAAAAGTCAAGGAAAAACTACGCCCGCTTAAGCCACTCGGGTTCCTGGCGGACGAGGTGAGTCAATTTGTCGACGGTGGGGTCGAGGATCGCCTCCACCACTCGCTCCATACGCATGCTCTGCGAACCCTTTACTAGAACAATATCCCCTTTTTTTATGAAGGTTTTCAGAAACTCACCCGCCTCGCGGGAATTTGAGAAATGATGCTCCGCTCCGATTGCCTTCGAGCGGGGCCCCACGGAGATGACCACATCCGCGCGTTCCCTGGCAACCTCGCCGACATTCTTGTGCGCCTCTTCGGTGTGCTTCCCGAGCTCAAGCATATCTGCGAGCACCGCGATCTTCCTTCCAGAAGTTTTGTCGATTTTTATTTCGCCGAGTGTCCCGAGCGCGGCATAAGAGGCAAGCGGAGAAGAATTGTAAGTGTCATCGATGATGAGGCTGCCGCCCGCGCCCGGAAGTGAGCGCATCCGCCCCGGGGCGAATTCGTAATTTTTGAGGCGCTCCACGGCCTCGAGCAGATTGAGTTTCAGGGCCGTTGCAAGCCCAAGCGCAGCCAGTGCCGCCGAGATGTGGTTCTTTCCGAAAACTCCGTCCACCTCGACCGGCAGGCTTTTTCCATTAGCATCCACTCGAAACACGAGCCCATCCGGGATACCGACAGAGTCGTAATGAATGCTTTCTCCGGAAGCGACTATATCCGCCGGGCCCCAGCCGTAGGTGAAAACTCGCCCTTTGGTTTTCTCTTTCATCCCGAGCACGTCGGCATCGTCGGCGTTGAGCAGGAGAACCCCGTCGGGCTTGAGTGTCTTCACCAGTTCACTTTTTTCCTCTACCAGATGCTGCTTCGAAGGAAAAAATTCCACATGCACTGGCGTTTCCCCGATAGCGGTAACCACCACCGCATCCGCCCGAAGCCACCCGGCGGTACGTTTGATATCTCCAGGCTTCCCCGTGCCAACTTCAAGCACGAGCCAGGTCGGATACTTAGATGGAAAGAGAATCAACCGCAGCCCCTTGAGAAAATTGGAAAGCCAGATCGAGATATCGTTCCAGCCGTTCGGCAACCCGAGTACGGTAAGCGGAAGCCCGATCTCCGAGTTGTAGCTTTTCTCACTCTTTCTTACGTAATATTCTCCCGAAAGAACTCGGTAGACCGCGTCCTTGGTCGAGGTTTTACCGACCGAGCCGGTAATCGCAACAATTTTGGGTTTGTACTTCCAAATCACCAGACGCGATTCGAGCGCGAGTAGATAAAAAATTATCCTTCTAAAAAATTTGTTCAAATTCATCCTTATCGGTCCGGCGGGACTTCATAATAGTTTAGCAGAAATTTCGTGATGTTGAGGAAGGGGTCGGTCCAAGTTTCAGAAGCATAGCGCACGCCCTTGGGATCGATCGCGTAAAGAAAAACTATGAATCTTGGATTGTAGGCGGGGAAAACCCCGACAAAAGAGTGGTTATACCTGTCATCATAATATCCGCCGTCGGGGCTCGGCACTTGGGCGGTCCCGGTCTTGACCGCCACGCTCCAATGTTCAAGCTTCGAGGCGCCGCCGCGGATTCCTTTATCCATTACTAGAACCATCATCCGGGTGATCTCCTCGGCGGTGACTTTTGAAATTTTCGTGGGCTTGCCTTCATACTCAAATTTTTTGCTCGTGCCGTCGGTGTACTTGATCTCGGAAACCACGTGCGGAGTCACCATGACTCCGCCGTTTGCAAGCGCTGCGAGCGCGCGGGTAATCCCGATCGGCGTCATTGAAATACCCTGGCCGAAAGAAGCGTTGGCATACTCGATGTCGCGCGAAGCGCGGAGCCCCTCTTCGAGGTTCCGAGCCGAACCCACGACTTCGCCCGGGAGATCGATGTCGGTTTTTTTGTTGATATCGTAACCCAAGAGATAATCGTGCATCTTCTGTTTTCCGAGCCGCTTGTAGACGAAGACCATTCCTGTGTTCAGGGACTGCGAGAGCACCTCTTGCATACTTACTCCCTGTCCTCGGCCTTTGTCGTCAAAATTGTCTATCCTCCACTTGCCTTTGTCCACCATGACATAACCTTGGTCGTCATAAGTGGTTTCGGCCGTAAGCACTCCGGCATCGATCGCTGAGGCCATCACCAGAGGCTTCACCACCGAACCAAACTCATAGGCACTCTCAACGATCGGATTCGAGTAGATCGAGATGTCTCTTTCCTCTCCGTAATAGTTCGGGTCGAAGTTGGGCACCGTGGTCATCGCGTAGATCGAGCCGTCGTGGGGGTTCATGATGACCCCGCCGACCGCGTCCGCATTGTATTTCGCCCGGACCGAGCCGAGCTCCTTCTCGAGAAAACTCTCGGCGGCGGGCTCGATGGTGGTAATCACATCCCCGCCGCGGTCATCGCCGGAGAAAAGCGTGTTCTTAAGATCGGTAAAAACTTCGGCGAAGAAATTGATATAGGGGTTGTCCTTGTTTCGGGAAAGCAGGCCGTCGAATTTCTTCTCGAGGCCATAGCGCCCGGCGAGCTCATCCCCCTCCCAACCCACGAAACCGACCAAGTGCGAGCCGAGCGTCCCTCCTGGATAGAAGCGCCACTTTTCTTTGAAAACGGAGACGCCAGGAATCTTGAGCGCCGAAACCTTATCGGCCTCCGATTTCTCCAGACGATGCGCGACCTCTTCATAAATGTCGTTGGTTCTCCCCGCTTTCTCCATAAACTCGTCCTTCTCGAGCGCGATCGTTTCTGAAAGCCTTTCGTAAACTTTTTCCGGATCGGTAATTTGTTTCGGATTGATCGCGAGTTTAAAGCCGGAAGCTTGGGTAGCTAGGGAAACGAGATCACCGTCCTTACTTTTCATAAATATCACCCCGCGCTCGAAAATGTTCGAGGCTGGGGTAGCGTACTGCCGGTCCGCCCGCTCAAGATACGAGGAGGAGTGCACGATCTGGAGCAAAAAAAGTTTCCCCACGACAATGAGGATAAAGGCAAGTATGAGGACGGAAAGGATTATAGTTCGCGAAAAACTATATTTCATTTCGTCCCGCTTCGCGAGCGCTTGCGCTGATACGCTCCGGAGAATTCCTCGAGACAAACTTCGGTTTGACTTCGGCAAAGCCGAGCGCTTTCGAATAGGACGCATCGATCTTCCCGAGCTCGGCGATGTAGGCAAGCTCAAGCTCGTTCACGTCATTGCCGAGCACCTGCGCCTCACGCTCAAGCGCTCTGCGCTCGACGATGTTCCAAACCGTAACACAGAGGATGCTCGCGTAGAAAAGGCCGAGGAGCGCGATGCCGGCAAGGAGAAACTGTACAATTCTCTTGCGGTCCTCGTGACTTGCCGCAACGCTCGCGGTATAACTATAAATTTTTATCGCTGCTCCTCTCATTTGATTTTTTCGATTACCCTTAACTTTGCGCTTCGTGCCCTTTTGTTATTTTTAATTTCTTCCTCGGATGCTACGATCGGTTTCTTATTGATTAATTTTCCGCCACCCTCTTTTACCTTCTCTTTATTGAAATTTTTGACGATTCTGTCTTCCAGGCTATGAAAACTGATCACTGCCATTCTCCCGCCGCCCTTCAGTGCTCGAAAGCCTTTTTCCAATCCCTCCTTGAGTGAGCCTAGCTCGTCGTTCACCGCAATTCGCAGGGCCTGAAAAGTTTTGGTCGCCGGATGTACCTTGCCCCTCCTTCGCACAGCACCCTCGATGATCTTTACGAGCTCGCCGGTCGTCCTGATCGATTTTTTACTTCTTGTCTCGACGATCGCCTTTGCGATCCTGCGTGCGTATCTTTCCTCTCCATATCCATAAATAATGTCGGCAAGGTTCTTCTCGCTCCAGTTGTTCGCAATAACTTCCGCCGTGAGATCCGCATCCGGATCCATCGTCATTGCGAGTGGTTCATCTTTGGCGAACGTAAAGCCTCTTCCGGAATGCTCAAGCTGATCGCTTGAAAGCCCTAGGTCGAAGATGATGCTATCGATTTGTCCGACTTTTTCTCTCACGAGTACTGCGTCGAGGTTTCGAAAGTTCTCGTGATACGCGGCATCCGTGCTTTTATCCTGATCGATGCTGATCAGGCGAATCTCGGGAAATCTTTTCAGGATTTCCTTCGAGTGCCCGCCTCCGCCGTAAGTTGTATCCAAGACGATCGAGTCCTTGCCCAAATCTAAACCCTCTATAATTTCATTTAAAAGAACTGCCCGGTGAATACTACTCATCGCTTGCCAACTTCTCCGCTATCGCACTTTGCTCTTTCTCCGTCTCATCTAAATATTTTTTCCAGCTCGGGAGACTCCAGATCTCAACCCGGTCGCCTACTCCGACCAGCGCCGCTTCTTCCTTAAGTCCGATTTTGTCTTTCAAAAAATTCGGTATGAGTATGCGTCCGATCGAATCGATTTCCACTTCCGTCGCTTGCCCGAACAAATTTCGATTGAACACCCGGAGATCTCTCCGGAGAAACGAGAGTTCGGAGTTCTTGTGCGTAAGCGCGCCGCTGACTCTTTCCCATTCATTTGTTGTAAAGACAAACAAACAGTTGTCGAGCCCCGGAGTGATCACGACATTTTTCCCCATCTCGCGGCGAAACTTCGCCGGCAGTGGTACGCGATTCTTCTCATCCAGTCTGTGAATATATTCACCTATCAACATACATTTCAAAATTTCCCACTTTTTCCCACCTGGAATCATTATAGAATACATCGCAAAACATCCACAAGTGCCTTCTGTGGATAAATATTCTTGTATTTATTGAGTATTTATGTCCTAATTTGAGCTTTTTCTCTTCATTAGTGGAAACACCACACCTTCGCGGACAGAGATACCTTTTAGTACGCTGAATAGCCGCTCGGAGATTCCGAAGCCGACAGCGGGGGGCATGCCGTATTCCATCGCTTCGAGATAATCTTCATCAAGTATCTGCGCCTCGGTGTCACCTTTCTCACGCAGTTTCATCTGGGCTTCGAAGCGTTCGCGCTGGTCAAGTGGGTCGTTGAGTTCTCCAAAACCTTTCCCGAGCTCCATCGAGTAGGCGATCACCTGCATCCTCTCGACCAGTTTTGGATTTCTCCCGTTGCGCTTCGCAAGCGGTTCAAGTTCGACTGGCTGATTGATGAGAAAAATCGGACCAGCAAGTTTTTTCTTCTTCCAGACGATCCCCTCTTTCCTAACTTCTTTGAAAACAAGATCGAGTAGGCGCCCACGCTCGGCGAATTTCTGGTATTTCACTTTGCGCCCGTCCAAATATTTTTCCAAGTCTTTATCCTCGGCTTTATTGAGGTCGATACCGGTGTTCTCTTTGAAAAGCGGAAGGTAGTCCACCCTCTCCCACTTCCCGCTCCAGTCCATTTCCTCTCCTTTGAACTTTATCTTGAGCGTTCCGAAGGTTTCTTTGATCACGTGCTGATAAAGTTTCTCGATGAAATCGAGGAGCATCTCGAAATCCGCGTAGGCCCAGTAGAATTCCATCTGCGTGTAGTCCTGAAGATGAGTGCTCGAGATGCCTTCGTTGCGGAAAATCCTACCGATCTCGAAAACTTTTTCATAGCCGGCCACGAGCATTTTTTTAAGAGGTAGCTCGAGTGATATTCGCAAATAGAAATCCTCGTCGAGCGCCTTCATGTGCGTGACAAAAGGCTCCGCCTCCGCTCCGCCCGGGGTGGGCTCGAGCACCGGCATTTCAATCTCAAGAAACCCTGCCCGGATCATGAACTCCCGCATCGACGCCCAGAACTTGTTTTTTTCAATGAAAATCTGGCGCACCGCGGGGTCGGAGAGGATATCGAGGTAACGTTTGCGGAGTTTCGTCTCCTCATCCACCAAGCCGTGCCATTTTTCGGGAAGCGGGCGGAGGCTCTTGGCAAGCACTCGCCAGTCATGCGCTTCGAGAGTTTTTTCGCCTCTTTGAGTCGTGAAGAACTTGCCCTTGGCTTCCACAAAATCCCCGATATCGATCGTACTTCCGAACAAATCGAATTTCTCCACTCCAAGCACGTCTTTCTTTAGAAGTATCTGGAAACCTCCAGTGCCATCGAAAAGCGTAAGGAACATGATCGCGCCTTGCCCGCGGATGGAGAGGATCCTACCCGCCAGCCATTTGGCTCCTCCCTTATTTTCAAGTTCGGAGAATTTTTCTGCGGCTTCGGCGAGTGTAAGTTCCCTACTCGATTTGGAAGGAAAAGGCTCCAACCCCTTGCTCTTGAGAAGTTTGAGTTTTTTTATCCGGGTCTTCCTCTGCTCTTCTATTGAAGACATTTAAGATACTTTGGTGATCTTATAATCCACCGTCGCTCCTGAGGGAGTTTTCACGCTTGCGGTATCACCTTTCTTTTTTCCAAAAAGCGCGAGCCCCATCGGTGAGAGATTAGAAATCTTCCCGGCGCTGGTATCCGCCTCATGAGCGCCTACCATCTGATAAGTTTTGGAATCCTTCTCACCGGTTTTCACCACGGTTACATATGAGCCGACGGTCACTTCTTCCCCGCCCGAGTGGATTACCACCTCGGAGCTGCGCAGGATTTCCTGGATCGTCGCGATTCGGGCCTCGAGTTTTCCCTGATCTTCCCTAGCCTGGTGATACTCCGCATTTTCGGACAGATCCCCGAGAGACTTTGCATACTCCAAGTTCGAGAGGATTTCCTTACGCTTCTCGCCGGAAAGATGCGCAAGCTCCTCCTTGAGCTCTTCCTTTTTTTCCTCGGTTATATAGCTTCCGTTACTTTTCATCCTTTTATATTAACAATTTTCACTTGAGGTTGCAAGAATTTTTTTCTGTGGTAGTCTAGAAGGACATGGCAAAAATCGTTGTGGAAGTTCAAAAAAATCCTAACGAATCGAGCGCAAGCGTATTGCGCCGTTTTTCTCGACGAATTCAGGAGTCGGGAATAATTCAGGAAGTGAAGGGTTCTCGGTTCGCTCTGCGGAAGGAGTCAAAACTGAAAGTAAAGAAAAGCACTCTCCGCCGCCTCGCTCGCCGAAAAGAAATCGAACGCCTCCGCAAACTCGGGAAAATAAAATAATGTACGAGAGAGTCAAAAGCGACATTCTCGGGAAGGAATATTCCCTCTCGCTGGCCTTTATTTCCTCGAAAAGATCAAGGGAGATAAATAAAAAGTACCGGGGGGTGGACAAACCGACGAACGTGCTCGCATTCCCCTATTCGCGCCAAGAGGGGGAAATCCTCCTCACCCCTTCCGTCATAGGCAAGGAGGCGCAGGCTCTCGGGAAAAGTCAGAAGGAGTGGGAAAGGTACCTCGTTATCCACGGCATGCTCCATTTGAAAGGTATGCGACATGGTAGTAAAATGGAGGAAGCCGAAGAAAAATATTCGCAAAAGCATGCCACGAAACATCTCTATCGCAATAGTTCCTGGCTCCGAGACGGTGCAAGTCGTAGTCGGAGAATTTCAAAAAGGAGAGAAATATCCTAAGGTTATCGGCTACGGCGAGACTCCCTCAGCAGGAATGCGCCGCGGCTATGTCACCGATACTGGACAGCTCGCAAAGTCAATCGAGCGGGCACGCGTCGAAGCCGAAAAAGCTAGCGCCCTCCCTATCAAGCGCGCGCTCTTAGCCGCGAGCGGCACGAGCCTCCGGGGCGACGCAAGCGCCGGCATGGCAATGGTCTCGAAGGCCGACGGAGAGGTAACCGCCCTCGATGTCCGAAAAGTTCTCGAGGACTGCGAAGAAAATTTGAAGATCGGAAACCGGAAGATCGTGCACATTTTTCCGCAAACCTTCCGCCTCGACGGAAAGGATGTGGAGGGGCGCCTGGAGGGAATGCACGGTACCAAACTTGAGGCAAAAGCACTTTTTGTAACTTATTCGAGCCAGCACCTTGAGGACATCCTCGACGCGGTGAGTATGGCCGGGGTCGAATCGATCGACGTAGTGGCCGCACCAATTGCGGCGGCGACTCTGGCGCTCTCGGAAAAAGAGAAAATGGTGGGAGTGGCCCTGGTCGACATCGGCGCGGAGACCACCACGCTTGCGGTTTACGAAAACGGAACGCTCATCTCACTGCGAACCTTCGGGATCGGCTCGGAAGATATTACCAACGACATCGCGCTTGGGTTCAAGATCCCGCTTGAGACCGCGAGGCGCCTGAAGATGGGAGATATAATGCCGGAGTATCCGAAGAAAAAGATTGATGAAGTAATTTCAGCGCGTCTCGAAGATATTTTCGAATCGATCGAGAACCATTTGAAGAAAATAAAAAGAAGCGGGCTCCTCCCGGCGGGAGTAATCTTCGTGGGCGGCGGCGCGAACCTCTCCGGCCTTTCGGAATTTTCAAGATCCGCACTCCGGCTCCCCTCGCGGGTCGCAAGCGTTGATATTTTCGCGAATGCAAAGACGAAACTCCGAGATCCTGCATGGATATCGGCGCTCGGTCTCCTCTCCTACTCGCCGGAAGCTCTCTATGAATCGGAAGGCTCCTTTTCCGGCCTCTTCAAGGACCTCTCGAATCTCTTCAAATCCGGTTTCAAGCAACTCTTGCCATAATAGGCACCCTGCGCTAGTATGGGCTTATAACAGCCTAATATTAAATTTTATGCCAAAAATAGAGCCAAATATAGAGAGTTTTGCAAGAATCATGGTCGTAGGGATCGGCGGCTCCGGTAAGAACGCGGTGAACCACATGGTGAATTCAAAGGTGCGTGGAGTCACCTTTGTTTCTTTAAATACCGACACCCAGGACCTGCATCATTCCCTGGCCGAGAAGAAAATCCATATGGGAAAGAACCTGACCAAGGGCCTCGGTACCGGCATGGATCCGGAACTAGGAAAGAAAGCCGCGGAAGAAACGAAATCGGAAATTCAAGATGTCCTGAAAGGAGCCGACATGGTCTTCCTCGCCTGCGGGATGGGCGGTGGCACCGGCACTGGTGCAGCCCCGATCATCGCGCGAGTCGCCCGCGAGCAAGGCATCCTCACCGTCGCGGTGGTCACCAAGCCGTTTTTCTTTGAGGGAAATTATCGGATGAAGATCGCCGAGCGCGGCATTGAAGAACTTGCGAAAGAGGTGGACGCGATAATCATCATCCCGAACGACAAGCTGCTCCAAATTTCAGACAAGAACACATACTTTAAGAGCGCGTTTGCGGTTTGCGACGACGTTCTGCGCCAGGCAGTCGAGGGAATTTCCGACCTGATCACCACCCCGGGCATAATCAACGTGGATTTCGCTGACATCCGCGCGGTCATGTCAAACGCCGGCACGGCTCTCATGGGTATCGGTGTCGCCTCGGGCGAGAAGCGCGCAGAGCAAGCGGCGCTTCAAGCTATCAACTCTCCGCTTCTTGAGGTCTCGGTACACGGAGCCAAAGGCATACTCTTTGCAATTTCAGGCGGCGACGACATAACCATTCACGAGATCCAGGAGGCCGCGAAGATCATCACCGAATCGATCGACAAAGACGCAAAGGTCATCTTCGGCACAATTTACGACGACAAATTGAAGAAGGGCGAGCTCAAGGTCACCGTGATCGCGTCTTCTTTCTCCGGCGAGATGCCGAGAAAGAGCCTCTTCTCTGGTTCGCAGACTCTGCTTAAGGATGAGAGTCCGGAAAAAGCGTCTAAAGAAATCCGCGGCACCATCGATTCGAACCTCGGTAAGAAAAAGGAAGTTCCCGAGATCATCATTGAGGACGACGCCGATGAATGGAGCGCCGTTCCCGCATTTCTCCGCAGGAATAAAGACAAAGAGAAAAAATAATTGACATCTAGTGTATAATATCTAGATGACTTATGATTTATTGATCGTGGGCGGCGGCCCGGCCGGCGCGGCCGCCGCCGTTTATGCCGCGCGCAAGCGTCTCAAAACGCTCATACTGGTCGCCGAATGGGGCGGGCAGTCGAATGTCTCGGAAGCAGTTTACAACTGGATCGGGACTGTGTCGCTATCCGGGATGGAGCTTGCCGAAAATTTTAAAAAACATGTGCTTGCAAACGCCGGTCCCGGGCAGACACTTGAAGTAAAGGAAGAGGCGGTCACAGCACTTGAAAAAAGTGACTCTGGATTTAAGATAAAAACCGAAGCCGGAGAATACGAAACAAAAACCGTGCTCGTTGCGTCCGGCTCTAGCCGCCGGAAACTCGCCGTGCCAGGAGCAGACAAATTCGAACACAAAGGCGTAACTTACTGCGCTAGTTGCGACGGGCCGATATTTGCCGACATGGATGTCGCGGTCGTGGGCGGCGGCAACGCCGGATTCGAGACTGCGGCGCAGCTCCTTGCATACTGCAAATCGGTGACGCTCCTTCAGCGCTCGGATGTTTTCCGCGCGGATGAGATAACTGTAGAGAAAGTTCTCAAGAATCCTAAGATGAAGGCACTCACCAATGTGGAGATACTCGAAGTAAAGGGCGATAAGTTAGTAGAAGGCCTAGTTTATAAAACCGCGCAAGGGGAAACTAAAGTGCTGCCGGTTTCCGGAATTTTCGTCGAGATCGGGCAGATACCGAACACTGATTTTGTAAAAGGGCTGGTTGAGCTTGACCAGTACAACCGCATAAAAATCGACCCGGCCACGCAGAAAACGAGCGTGCCCGGCATCTGGGCCGCCGGCGACGCGACCGACGTCCTCTATCACCAGAACAACATCGCCGCCGGAGATGCTGTCAGAGCGCTGGAAGATATTTACCTCGCGATTCACACTAAATAAAATACAGAGGTTTAGCCTATGGATTTAAATGGGAAAGGGCGAAGGGAGACTTCGCTCGCCCTCGCCCATGTTTTCTGTGCGGGCACTCAGTGATCCCAGAGTGACCGACGTCCTTCAAAACTTGGCGTCCCCGGTGGCAGATGAACCTGCCTTGACCGGGGCAACCCAAAGGTGGCCCGGTGCGCCTGGATCTCCGACATAACGCGCTGCTCCCGCTTTCTTTCGCAGGAGAGACAACCCCTTTTCTCGTGCCAGGTGGTCCTGCTGTTACACAGGACGCAAAACTTCTCGGAGAACTCCAGAGCGTGGGGCATAGCCAGCTCCTTCTCAAAGCTTGGGGGAAGAACCTGCGGTCGTTTTCTTTATAACACGTTCAAGCCTTTTTGTAAATTAAGAAGTCTCTTGATATCTGACCCTATAAATCACCCCCGCTTTGTCGTCGCTGATATAGATCGTTCCGCCGGGTTGGATGAAAATATCTACCGGACGGCCGTAGACTTTGCCGCCCGAGATCCAGCCGGTGATGAAGTCTTCTGCTTGCGGTGAGCTTGTCGAATCCGTGCCGAGATACTCCCCTTTTGCGTTGAGTTTAATCCGGACGATTTTGTAGCCGGTCGGGACACTCCTGTTCCAGGACCCGTGATAAGCAACGAGTAGGTTATACCAATACTCCTCCGGCCAACCCTCTTCGGGGAAAAATGCCAGGCCCAGTGGTGCCGAATGCGCTTGCAGATCTATGTATGATGGAATTTCAAATGGTTCCATGCAAGGGTTACGGATATAAGTACTACGATCAAACTCGGCATCGTGGATATTTTTGCCATAGCAAATCGGCCAGCCAAAGTTCGGAACCGAACTTTGCCCTGAGCCAGTCGAAGGGCTGATTATATTTATCTCATCGGGAGGAATGTCGTCACCTAGATTATCCCGCCCCATCTCGGTCGCCCAGATTGCGCCCGAAACCGGATGAATCGCCATGAACACGCTATTGCGAAGTCCCCTCGCGAATTCCGCAAGCTTGCCTGTACTAAAATCATATTCTAAAATTTTTGCCCTGCGCTCATCCGACTCATTGCAAACATTGCAAGAAGAACCGATCGAGACCAGCATTTTGTTCTCGTTTGGATAGGGCATGAACATTATTGTCCGCGAGAAATGATTTCCTCCGCCCGGAAGATCAAAAAGTTTCTTTTTGTTCACAGCTTTGCCGTCTACGTAATCATATTCGGCAACCTGATCTGTTTCGGCAATGTAGAGCCTGCCGTCGCGTTCCGCGAGCCCGTGCGGTTTATTTAAATTTCCGGCGACAACTTCGTGCGTCTCGGCGAATCCGTCACCGTCCGTGTCCGAAAGCGCGATAACTTTCCCCTGATTGGGGACAGACACGAGCATCTTCCCATCTGGCCCCCAAAGCATCACTCGCGGATTGCCTAAATCTTTCGCATAAAGTGAAGCCGTGAAGCTCGGTAGGAGTTTTAGTATCGTGTCGGATACGGCGCCCGGGGATTCGGGTAATGGTTCCGACACTTCTCCATTTTTTCCTCCGAGAATGGAACCAACAACTATGACAGCCGCAAGTATGATAATTAAGGATAAAAAAGTTTTGTTCATAGCTATGTCGGTTTTTTTATCCCGTCAGAAAGCGGTGTCTGTTTGAAAATATCCGAACGGAACTGGCTGGGCTCGGCGGGCGGAAT